>CAYGOW010000169.1:0-7822 GCA_964351425.1 uncultured Roseivirgaceae bacterium | reverse complement strand
TGAGGATTCATCCAAGAACCCGCAGTTTGCTGGTGGAAGTTTATCGATTATGCTGGGCTGGGATGCATTGCGTATGGCAGGTGCCTCAGGGAAACGCATGTTAATGGAAGCGGCTGCCAAAGAATGGGGGGTTGATGTCGCCGATTTGTCCGCCAGTGACGGAATCATAAGTGAAATCAACGGAGAACGGACCATAGGATATGGTGAAATAGCATCCAAGGCAGTAGGAATTGAAGTGCCGGAAGAAATTGAACTCAAAGAGCCCAAGGATTACAAACTGATTGGAACGCCGCAGAAGAATGTGGAAGGTCCCAAGATTGTCACAGGGAAGCCATTGTTCGGACTGGATTACCAGGCGGACGGCATGAAACTGGCGATGATAGAACATCCTCCGGCTTTCGGTATGAAGGTCGTTGATTTCAATGTGGATGAAATCAAAGCCATGGATGGGGTGGAAGATGCGTTCATTATAGATACAACGATAACCGATCCCGCCTGGAGTGATGTCAACGCATTTCCTCAATTGATTGCCATTGTGGGTAATTCGACCTGGCAGCTGATGAAAGCCAAGAAAGCGTTGAAAGCCAATTGGGAAACCGAATCAGCCCCGGAGAATTCGGAGGATCATATGAAACGTCTTGAAAAGGATTTGGTGGAGGGAACTGTAGCCGAAAGCAGAAAAGATGGCGATCCGGATGCGGCATTTGCCAAGGCGGCCAAAGTGATCGAACGATCCTACACGTCGCCGTTCATTGCGCACAACACGCTGGAGCCCATGAATTTTTACGCCAATGTGACTGCTGATCGGGCCGAACTTGTGGGCCCTACGCAAACACCGAAAGCACTGGAAGATTCAGCCTCTAAATTGCTGGGGATACCGGTGGAAAACATCACAGTGGGCATGACTCGCATGGGTGGGGGTTTTGGCCGAAGGTTGTATGTTCACTTTGGCCTTGAAGCAGCGGCAATCTCCAAGAAGATTGGTGCGCCTGTAAAAATGATTTATACCCGGGAAGATGATATGACCCAGGGAACGTACCGTCCGCCTTATTTGTCGACCTACAAAGCCGGGCTGGACGAGAATAATAATTTAATTGCCTTTTCTGTTCGCGGAGTGGGTTTACCGGAAGGACCGGTTTTCCCGAACCGTTTCCCTGCGGGGGCGGTTGACAACTACAGCGCTGAACAGGTTATGTCAGAAACGAATATTTCCACAGGCGCATGGCGGGCACCCAGATCGCACTTTACGGCCGGCGCCGAACAGGCCTTTTTAGATGAAGTAGCAGAAGCTGCCGGAAAGGATCCGATTGAAATGCGGCTCGAGTTATTTGACAGGGCGAAGAACAATCCGGTAGGCGAAGAATACGAATACGATGCGGATCGGTATGCCGGTGTATTGAAGCTTGTAAAGGAAAAGGCCAACTGGGGACAGGAAAAGCCGGGTGTGCACCGTGGTGTGGCAGCCTATTTCTGTCATAATTCGTATGTGGCACAGGTGCTTGACCTGGTCATGGTGAATGGCAAACCCAAAGTAACTGATGTCTGGTGTGCGGTAGATTGCGGGATTGTGATTAATCCCGAAGGTGCTACCAACATTATCCAGGGAGGTGTGGTAGATGGTATTGGCCATGCCATGTTCAGTGAGCTCACATTTAAGGAGGGTAAACCCCAACAAAAGAACTTTGATACCTATCAACTCGGCCGGCATAACCAGGCACCGGGGGCAATTAACGTCTATTTTGTTGACAATGATATTTCTCCTACTGGACTCGGCGAACCGGGATTACCTCCGGCGGTAGGAGCACTGTCCAATGCCTTGTACAAAGCGAAGGGCACGCGCTATTACCATCAGCCGTATAATTCGGCCAGCCAGGAGCCTATCCGGATTGAAGTAGGGTAATCCGAATTAGCAGATATTCAGGATTAAGAACAATATGTTTTAATTGACGAAGGATAATTTTATTTCGTCTTCAAGCTGCGGAAGTTTTTCCGGACTTGGCGCATGTCTGCTAATTATTTTACCCTCTTCATTTACCAGGATATACCATGGGATTTCGATACCCCGGCCATGCTCGGAGTACTGTTTGAAAAGATCTTTGTGAAAAGCTTTATTTGTCCGGATATGGTCACCCTCCAGCCCGTAAAAGCCAATCATTTTCTCCCAGGTTTCTACCTTGGAATCCTCGTCAATTGAGATATAGACCTTTTTAATGTTGTATGAATCGAGTAATTCCTGCAAGCTCTCGTTGAGCTCGAAAGCCTCTTTACACGGACCGCACCAGGTTGCCCAGACGTCGATATACAACCGTTCCCCCCGGTATAACGCGATAAACTCTTCCAGTGAATTTATCGGGTCTTCTTTGCCTCTGATCACAATACTGACCTCTCCTTCTTCTCTATTATACCGGCGGACCGGCTCGATCAACGGTTCAACAAATGGAGTGTACTTGCTTTCAGGGTATTGTTTGGTGTACTCATCGAATAGCGGTATCAGTTCTTTTTCATAATGTTTCTGGTAAGCAGCTGAATATAGATAGGAAGCAAGGAAAAATTCTCTGATCTCAGGAGATTGAAGCTTGTCCGATTTTTCAAGTAGCCAGGAGTGAAACAATCCTTTTTCACGGATGGTGGTAATAGTATCCGGATGAAAAGCCGGATCTGAAAACAAAAGGAAATCCATGTAATTTTTCAAATAAGGTTCGCCCCATGATGATCGGATCAGGGAAGGATTATCTGGAGACACCTCGTTAAAAGTCGATTTCCAAAGATCCTCAACCTCCTGGTTGAAGTTTCCATTATCGTTACGCATGTCATCCAGAAACTTCAGGTAGGCTACAGTCCCGCGGAATATGGCATAGTAACTTGTGCGTTCCCGCTCTACCAATTTGAAAAAGCCTTCAGAAATATTATCTGCTTCAAGTAATTGTCGGAAGGTAGAAAGCTCTTCTTTCAGGGAGTCATTAGCTGCCTGCTTCGTTTCAATGATCGGTAGATCCCGAAAGGGCCGGGCAGCTACTTGTACTACCGGGAAATGATTTAATTTATTGTACATCATTTGGCCGTCAGCACTTGTGCCGGAAAACTTTATGCCCGTTGAAGAACCTGCAGAATCGAGCACAAGACGGTATGTTTTGCCGGGTTCGGCAATAATAAAAGTCCCTACCTCTTCCATTGCAAACAAATGAATGAGCTGCGGTTCATCCAGATCAAAATGAAGCAACGAAGTGCCGGAGGAGTCAAAAACTAATTTCTCTTTAAATGCAAAATGTACCGCACCATTGACTGGCACCGAGTAAAACATGTCCTCAGGAACATGATCACTACTCACTATTTCCAAGGTCGCTTTTACTGGTTCAGTATCGGTGAATGCAATGGTGCCTGCGGTCAGGAGAATGATCAGTCCTGCAATCAATAGTGAGTAAGTCCTTATGGCCGCCTTTCTGGATTTTTTGTTTGGGTCGGGAGCGTCAAAAACGAGTACACGTTGCAGGCTACGCAGTGAGTAAGGTCTTGGGGTGACCTCTCCAGCCTCAATCCGCTGAATGGTGCGAGGACTTATACCACATTGGGCAGCAAGTTCTTCCTGTGTGAGATTATGTTGTTTTCGTAATTCGGCGATTTTTTGACCTAACGCTGGTTGCTGCATGAATCGACTCGTTTGAATAAGTTTCACAATACATACGAAGTATTCGTCTAATTATTTTACAGTTTGTCACGACATTTGTACGACATTTCGGATTTGAATAATCCTTAAGGATATATGTATATATTTCTTCTTCCTGTCAATCCATTTGATTAGTGCATCCTGTTCGATAAGCAGCGGATCAATATGCGCAAGCACGGCTGCCTGACTGTTCAGCAGGCAAAGCGGCATGTTGTTTTTAATACGGAGAATACGTTGGGGAATTTTGTGGAAGAATGTGGCCGGATATAAACAATCAAGACAGCACTGTCTGGATTGCCAATGAACCATTCTGATTTTTTGGCAGAAAAGATTCTGCACTGACTGTCTCAGTGCACGGTAAATCACTTTTACACTGGAGAATGCTTGCAGATCATGATTGGGTTGTGATCTGTGGAATGAAAATTGTCTCGTATTGAGTACCGGGATCGATATCCCGGTATACTTACTACAAATAAACGAGAACAATGAAAAAAGCATTAATAATAGGAGCCAACGGACAAATAGGAAGAAAGTTAACGAAGAAGTTAAAGGAATCTCAGGAATGGGAACCGGTTGCCATGCTGCGAAAGGAAAGCCAGCGTGACTACTTCAATAATCTGGATGTTGAATCAAGGGTTCAGTCGCTCGAGGAGGATACTTCCCACATAAGCAGTGTGATGGAAGATGTGGATGCCGTGGTTTTTACGGCCGGATCAGGACCGGATACCGGTTATGACAAAACATTATCGGTAGACCTTGACGGAGCAGTAAAAGCGATGGAAGCAGCCAGTGACAAAGGAGTTAACCGGTTCGTCATGGTCAGTGCTTTGAATACCGGTAATAAATCCACCTGGGAAAGCAGCAAGATGAAGCCCTATTACATCGCCAAATATTATGCGGATGAGTGGTTGAAGAATTCAGGCCTTACCTATACCATTCTCCGTCCGGGACGTCTGATGGATAATGAAGGTACCGGGAAGATCACAACCAAAAATGCGGCTGACAAGGAAGGCGTATCGCGTGAGGACGTGGCGTCTGTAGCCCTGGAAGTGCTGGAAAGTGACAATGCAGACAATAAGGTAATCGAATTCAACCAGGGAGATACCCCGATTGGCCAGGCGATATCCATGAACTAAAAGCTATTCAGCGTATCCATACTATCAAATGTCTTGGACAAAGTGACGGGCAAGCGCTATTACCATCAGCCGTATAATTCGGCCAGACAGGAGCCTATCCGGATTGAAGCAGGGTAACAGGTATAACCTTATTTTATCTCACTGTTAATCAATTCGAGTATTTTATCGATTTCCCGGAGCAGAGGATCATAATGAGCCGTTTCGGTTGCCTGACTGGTGAGCATGAATAGCAGCATATTGTTTTCAAACCGGCGGGTTTCCAGTACGGGGAGATTTGAATCATGACTTGATTTATTTTTCAGTCCCAGTTCGCTTTCCGATACACCGGCCTGGTCCATCACGGTCCGGATACTGTAGTTTTCGTCGCGGAACATATCCAGGATATTCTCCCGCTGGACCTGCAGGTCATTTTCCTGTCGGGCTATGTCCTCCATCCAGGCAATCCAGTTGGTGAGTCGCATACGAAGTGTGTCACTGTTCAGGTCTTTCAGGCTACCCGAATTGATCATCTCGTTCAGCAGAGATGTATTTGGATTGTAAGCAATGTCATTGGCGAATGTTGTGAAAAGGAGCTGCGAAAGTTCATCTTCCGTAGGGGCAGGTTGGCTTCCTGAAATGTATTTGAGCATTCTTCTGGCGCCATCCACATTGACCCGGTTGATCCGGATGAGTTCTTGTAGCTTTTTCCTGCTGGTCATAAATTCGCCATGTAACCCCTTTAGATAGACTTGTTCCTTATTTTTCAGTGTACTTCGCACATTGGCATTGTTAATGGCCAGGGCAATCAGAATGCCGATTACCACCAGAACGATCTCGCCAACGGCATACAGCAGATATTTCCCAAAGCGGTTTCCCGGGACGAGGTTCATGCGTACTTTCCGAAAGAATTTGATCATACCAGAGAACGTAAATTATGTTGAGACTTTTTGAAGATAATAAATTTATCGCAGCAAAGCCTTCGTCAGGAGGCCAGCCGGAACAAGTCAATTTTTTAGTAACAGGAAAGGAAAGATTTACTGGAAGGGTTATCAATTCAGATCGCCACAATCTCAGACAAATTCCCTAACTTACTGCTTCACACGTCTTTCACAACTTAATAGTATAAAGTAAATGAGTAATACAAAAGCTTTTGCAGCATTCAATGCTACAGATGAACTAAAACCGTTTGAATTTGACCGTCGGGATGTAGGACCGCATGACGTCAAAATTGGAATTGATTATTGTGGCGTTTGCCACAGTGATATCCATACCGCGCACAATGACTGGGGCAATGCTGCTTATCCTGTGGTGCCCGGACATGAGATCGTCGGACATGTAACGGCGGTCGGATCTGAAGTAACCAATCACAAGGTCGGTGACCTGGTCGCTGTCGGCTGTATGGTGGATTCTTGCCGGGAATGTGCATCCTGTAAAGATGACATGGAACAGTTTTGCATGAATGGCATGGTAATGACCTACGGCAGCCCGGATCCTGTAATGGGAGGGGTTACCCACGGCGGCTATTCCACGCAAATCGTAGTAAATGATTACTTCGTGCTGAAGGTATCTGAAAAACTGGATACAAAAGCAGTGGCTCCATTGCTTTGTGCAGGTATCACCACCTATTCCCCGCTTCGTCACTGGAAAGTGGGACCCGGTCAAAAAGTCGGTGTAATCGGGCTTGGCGGATTGGGTCACATGGGGGTAAAATTTGCCGCAGCGTTGGGTGCGGAAGTGGTCATGATTACTACTTCTCCTGAAAAAGGAGCTGACGCCAAACGACTCGGGGCGAGCGATGTCATCGTGTCAAAGGATGAAGACCAGATGGCTGCCCATGCCGGTACGTTTGATTTTCTGCTAAATACAGTGCCGGTCGGACATGACATTAATCCTTACCTGCCCTTGCTGAAAAATGACCGTACGATGGTCCTTGTCGGTGCGACGCCTGTTGATCTGCACAGCATGGGACTAATTTTTGGCCGGAAGAATGTAGCCGGTTCACTGATTGGTGGCATCAAGGAAACCCAGGAAATGCTGGATTTCTGTGCGGAACATGATATTGTTTCAGATATCGAGATGATCAATATGCAGGACATCAATACGGCCTGGGACCGGGTCATGAAGTCGGATGTCAAATACCGGTTTGTGATTGATATGAAATCATTATAACCTGACGGACTTCTGCTCTTTCTTTGGACAGGGCACATCCGAACAAAAATAAAAAAAGCAGCGTAACAGCTGCTTTTTTTATTGAGTCGGAATTTTACATTCTTGAGTCCATATTCTCTAACTCCTTCGCGAACGGTTGATTGTAAAACCTTTTTCCCGTCACCTTATGCATGGCATTGGCCAGGGCAGCGAAAATAGGCGGGAAAAGCGGTTCACCCAATCCTGTCGGATCTATGTCATTCTCCACGAAGTGCAACTCAATGGATTTGGGTGCTTCTGCCTGACGAATCATCCGGTAGGTATCGAAATTTTGTTTTTGAGGAACGCCATCGACGAAGGTTAATTCACCGAACAGGGCATTTCCTATGCCATCCACAATGGCACCTTCTCCCATATTTGCTGCAGCATCCGGATTGATAACAATACCACAGTCGACCGCGGCAACTACCTTGGGTATCAGAGGTGAATTATTTTTCATTTCCAACTCCAGCACTTCGGCCACATAGGTATTGTGGCAGAAATATGCCGCCACCCCGCGGTTGGAATTGTCTGAGGTAGTCCAGTTGGATTTGTCCCGGACCAGCTTGAGAACCCCCGCATAGCGATCAGGTTCATAATCATTGTCCGTGCCGACCGGATTATTTTTGGCCCGTTCCAGAAGTTCGAGACGGAAGGCAATAGGATCCTTTCCAGCCAATTCTGCTACTTCATCCAGGAACGATTGCTCTGCTCCTCCGATAAAATTGGACCGGGGCGCTCTGAATGCTCCAATGGTGATGTTTGATTCGATCGCCCATCCTTCGGCAAGGTAATTATCCACTGCGCCGGCAGGGAATCGATTCGCCGCAACCGGATGCTCAGGTATTCCTCCGCC
>CAYGOW010000168.1:0-7825 GCA_964351425.1 uncultured Roseivirgaceae bacterium | reverse complement strand
CAATTCCATATTCTTCGGCTTGCTCGGTAAATATTGGCAGGCCATCACTTTGTACACCCTGATTCACCCAAAGCCTGTTCTTTCGCAATTCTGGGTCTTCACTTGTCGTACAACTAAAATAGATATCCGGTAAGCCGTCATGGTTAATATCTACAATAGTTACACCACTTACCCATTGCTCGTTGGTAAGACCGATCAACTTATCTGAAATATCCGTAAAAGTGAAGTCCTGGTTATTCAGGTAAACTCTTGATTGCACCTTATTGCCCGTAAAGACCAAGTCGGAAAAACCATCATTATTAAAATCAGCGATACCAACCCCTCCTCCGTTATACATATATTCATTCTTGAGAATATTAAAACTATCCGTCTCTTCTATCAGGTTAGTAAATTCAACATTCGTCTTATCCGGGGAAAGCAATGTGAACATTTTTTCCTCTTCTTTTGAACAGGAAATAAGCCCTATTCCCAACATCACAACCAAGAAATATTTCATCATATGATCAATTATCTATTACGAATTAAAGTAACGCAATTTTATCATAAACACGGAAAGAAATGTACAAAAAAAAGGCCCCTCCTAAACGGAGAGGCCTTTACTTAAATAAACCCTATTATTATCTGTTCTGTTCAAGATTGCCCCGGCTCAAGTCAATTTGACGTTGAGGTATTGGGAATGATGTATCTTCCGGGCCAACTGAAGCATCGCCATACATCGCTGATCGCAATGGCTTCTCATAGGCGAGAATCCTGGTTAATTCAGCAATAGCTTCACTGTCACCTTGACGGAGGAGATCAAAATAACGATGACCTTCCATACCAAGTTCCAGTTTACGCTCCATCAAAATGGCTGCCATTGCTTCGTCAGCACCTGAAAAGCTGCTGTAAAGATCAATGTCATAATTTGCGGCGTCTGTTACCCCATCAGCTTCTTTAACAAATCCATCAGGGTTAGCAGCACGAGCACGAACTTGATTCACAAGTGCAAGTCCCAGGTCACCGGTTCCGGTTTTTGCCTGACATTCTGCCAATAACAACAGTACATCTGCATATCGAATCATTCGATATCCATTTGCCGTGTACCCGGAAGTCCAGTTACCCACTTCAGTGAATTGTCCTTCCTGACTTTGCTTATACACTTGCTTCTTAGGACTAAACGGTCCTGCGTATGATTGATCACGAACCCAATCCTGACCAGTATGATCACCCCAATCGAGGTAAGGAATACCACGTCGACCAACTGTCCAGTCTAAACGAGGATCCAATGGTCCCGGATCTTCAACATAAGAAGCTCCACCAGGAAAAGCAGCCAAACCTTCATCATTCAACACAGGGTCATCATTATATGAAAAGTCCAATAAAGGAAGACCATTTTCTGTACGGAAGGAGTTAACAAACTCCTGAGTAGGCTGGAAGAATCCACAACATCCACCTGGAGAACCTCCTGATTTGTATGGGAAGTTAAGTACTTCACCCCAACCGGCATTCCATCCACCTGATCCATCATTCACAGAATATTGAACAGTATAAACTGCTTCAATATCATTTCTGTTCTCAACATCAAATATGGATCCGTATTGTTCAGCAAGTCCGATGGCTGAACCATCTGGTTTAGTTCCGGAATCAACCACCGTTTGAAGGGCAGCCCTTGCGGTACTGTAATCACCATTTAATTGCATGAGGGCTTTGGCATACATGACGCGAGATACTGTGTTGTTCCAACGTCCTACTTGTCCCATGTCACTGTCCAGGTTTGTGCCAGCTTGTAAGTCGGCAATAATTTCGGAACGGACATCCTCCATGTTGGTAACGGTTGACAAATCTGTCTCCTCATCAACATAAGGAATCATACCATCCCACATACGCCATGCTTCGAAGTGGTAAAAACCACGTAATGCACGAGCTTGATTCACGAAATTCGCATGCTGACTTTCATTGATTGTTCCCGCACTTAGTGCCTGATTCGCCACTGAAATAACATTATTCGATCTGGATATACCTTCATAAAGTGATCTCCACTTAATATTCAGGTAAGGGTTCGTAGCGGCTTCGGTAAACGTTTGAATCGGGTTGATATCCGGTTGGTCACCAGCATCTGTCCCTTTATTCGCTTCCATACCGCGTATACTACCAAAAACCCAGTTAGAGGTCGCTGCTTCCCAGCCGAATCCAATATCGGCTGTTCCGTCTAGCATGGAATAGGCGCCTATTAACAAGGCATCAATTCCATCTGCAGTTGCAAGAACGGATCCATCCAAGGCCCCTTTCGGGGTCACTTCGAGGAATTCCTCCTTACAGGCATTTGTGACAACGCTTAGTGAAACCACTAATGCTATCATTGAAATTAACTTATACTTTTTCATCATTTTCATCATATTCTATGCTTAAAATCCAATATTAACACCTACTAAAAACTGCTTCACGTTAGGATTGTTAAACTCATCTACTCCAGGGAACAGGTCATTCGCATCACTCAATTCAGGATCTAATCCGGAGTAGTCTGTGATAGTGAACAGGTTCACACCTTGAAGATAAATTCGAGCCTTGGTTAATCCAATGTCGCTTAGCAATCCTGCAGGCAGGTTGTAGCCAATCTGCAGGTTACGCAATCTAAGATACGAAGCATCTTCTATGTAGTAACTAGTTGACTGCGTATTGGTTGAAAAGTTGGAGGTATTTGAAGCCTTAGGTACCGTTGCGTTAGGTCGCTCGGGAGTCCAGCTACGCTCCAATAGGTCTGTACTTTTTTGACCCTGAAATGATGGCCAGAAATCAATCCAGTACTTATTGTAATTAAATATCTCTCCGCCGGCCTCTCCATAGAAGAAGGCAGTAAGATCGAAGTTTTTCCAGGTTAACGAAAGGTTCAAACCATAGGAGAAATCTGGAATCGGGCTACCAATAAAGGTACGGTCATCAGGAGGGATTTCACCATCACCATTGGTGTCTGCATATCGGAAAAATCCGGGTTCTGCACCATCTTGTGTTGGAGCTCCAGCCACTTCAGCATCACTCTGGAAAAGACCTATCACCTGGTATCCGTAAAATTCACCTAAAGAACGTCCCACCTGGTTACGGTTAAACGGACCTATACGTGATCCACCCGCATCGAAGAAATCAAATCCATCGGCAATTTTCACAATTTCGTTATTAAACGTTGTAAAGGTGAAGTTACCTTCAAATCTGAAATCAGAGGCGAAATTCTGACGGTAAATCAATTGAAGGTCAATACCAGTGTTTTTCATCTCTGCGATGTTAACAAAAGGTGCTGCCGCTGCTCCGGCCGTTCCTGGTAATTCAGGATTGTAGAGTAGGTCTTCATTTGTTTTTGAAGACCAATCAAACACGATTTCTAATTTATTATCGAAGAATCCAGCGTCAAAACCAATGTTGGTTGTTACGTTCGTTTCCCACTTCGCATTTGGGTTACCAATTCGTACAGGTCGGAATCCTTGTAAAGAAGATGATCCCGTACCATTCAAATCGTAGAACGAGTTACCCGTTCCGCCACCAAATAGTGAGAACTGGTTCTGTGGTGAAACAGCTAACTGGTTACCCATAGTTCCGTAACCCCCACGAATTTTAAAATCCGAGATGAATTCCACATCTGACATGAAGGCTTCATCACTAATTCTCCATCCAGCACTAACTGAAGGGAACACACCATAACGCTCATCAGCACCAAATCGCGAAGATCCGTCACGTCGCACGGTTGCACTCACTAAATATTTATCGTTGAATGCATAATCGGCTCGCAAGAACTGTGATACCAGGGTAGTTGGTGTTCCGTATCCTGAGTTAGCAGCTACAATTGACGCACCATTCGATACAGTTCGGAAGTTTGGATCCGCTGAGAAATAACCAGCGCGTTGTGCAAATACACTTCGGCTAATGCCGTATTTCACAGACTCATAACCGGCTACAGCCAGCAATCTGTGATTTCCAAATTCACGCTCAAACGTCAATGTATTCGTCCACACCCAATCATGGTTGTAGTACGAGCTTTCTGAATAAGCAGAAGTTGCTACGTTTTCCGCACTTTCGTACGTTGAACTTGCCCAATCGGTGTTATACCCATTTTGCATGGTTCCTCCGAAAGTAGTTCGGAAATTCAATCCTTCAATGATTTTAACATCTGCAAAGATGCTACCAATTACACGGATATCCTGCTGACGATCGTTTGAGTTACGCTGGTACTGGGCAAATCCATTATCGAAGTTACCCAAGCGAGGCGAGATACCTGTTCCACCATAATCTCCTGGCAGGAATTCACGAGCTGTTCCTGAAATCGGATTCTGAACAATCACCGGAATAATAGGCTGCATCCTGTATGGATAAGCACTTGGAGCAGCTTCTTCCCCGTTAGGAAGAATACCATTACCATCGCGGAAGGCAACGGTCATGTTTTCTCCAATTGTAACCCTGTCCTTAATATTAAAGGATGAGTTGAATCGAGCGGTAACCCTTTCAGAGTAGTTAGTCATGGTAATACCTTCCTGCTTGAACCAGTTAACACTACCGAAGAAACTTGCATCTTCGTTACCAGCGCTTAATGAAAGGTCATGACTTGTAATAAGTGCGTTACGGGTAATAGCATCCCACCAGTCAGTATCAGCTGCCCATGAAGGCAATTGAGGACTTGCTCCGCCTGCGGCAGGAGAAGGTCCATATACCGGGTGAATTTCATCTGTACCGTCATTGTTGTATACCAACCACTGCGTATCAGCATATTGTTGTGTATTCAACAGGTTATCCGGTCCATCGCCTGGATACTGTGTTCCGTAGTACATGTTATAATTAACCTGTACGCCGGGAGCACCACGCTTTGTAGTAATTACCACAACACCGTTCGAGGCACGTGATCCATAAATAGAAGCCGCACCCGCATCCTTCAATACTGAAATAGATTCAATATCTGCCGGGTTGATGGTTGAAATATCCTGCGTAGGAACTCCATCCACAACATAAAGCGGATCGTTGTTCTGGAATGAACCGAAACCACGGATCCTGACCCGGGCTCCTGCCCCTGGTCGAGCATCCTGGGTAACTGTCACCCCGGCCACACGTCCTTGTAACTGAGAAGTAACGTTTGGTGCAGGTATCTGGTTTAACTCATCAGGATCAACCACACCGACTGATCCAGTCAGGTCCTTTTTCTCCTGAGAAGCATATCCAGTTACAACTACCTCCTGTAGTTGCTGCACGTCAGCTTCCATTGTGATACTTATTGTAGTTTGGTTCGCAACGGGGATTTCTTGTGTAAGGTATCCTACAAATGAAAATACCAATACCCCATCTGAAGGAGCGTTCAATGAGAAGTTTCCGTTTGCATCGGTCACAGTACCCGTGGATGTGCCTTTAACCAGCACGTTTACCCCGGGTATGGGCTCATTAACATTGTCGGTTACTCTTCCTGAAACTCGATTCTGCGCCATGGCGAAAGAACCCATCAGGAATAAACCTAAGAAAAGGCCCCAGGGTCCTAACCTGGAGCTTCTGAGAAAGTAGAAAGTTTTCTTCATAAGGTTATTTTTCTGTTAAGTAATAGGGATGTTAATTTTCAAATTATTACAAATATTTCATTTTTGAAAACTTTATTACATTCAAAATGTCAATTTTTCAGTGTGCCAACCAACTCCTGAGAATAATTTCACACAAACGTTTGCGATTACCATTCCGGTAAAATGTGTAATTATTACATACAAAGGCCGATTTTATGCGAATTTTTGACTTAAACAGCGTTATTTTAAGGCTCGAAAAATCGATGAAAATGATTTTCTGCACAATAAAAAAAAAATATCAAATGGGTAAATTTTTTTTCTTTATCGGACTTTTTAGCTTGATTTTGCTCTCATGTGGTGAAAAGATTCAGTCGGAATCCTACGACCCGGAGGGCTCCACTGACACGCGTACCAAGCCAATATCCTACCAGGTGAAACGTACCTGGCGAATTGATAACGGAGACCTGTCTTTTACCAACGAATTTACCGGAGCACGTCTTAATGATATATCGCAAATCAATGACTCACTCTATTCGGTGGCCATTCTGCCGGAAAACGGACCTATTAATAAAAGCCCCTGGTTTGCTTTTGGCGTTTGGTCGGAGGTGCCCAGAAGAATTACCCTCGAACTGACCTACCCAGAAGGATACACCCATCGGTATTACCCGGATATGAGTCGCGACCTGAACAATTGGTCGCCGGTTGACTCCTCCTGGTTTGATCAGGACACTGTATTAAATGTTACTCGTCTGACACTCCCTGTTTCTCCCGATACCTTGTATATAGCTGCTCAGGAAGTGATGACCAGCGAGTATGTCTATGACTACACGGCCGAATTGGCTGATATGTCCTATGTTACCTCGGATGTCATTGGATATAGCCGGCTGGGCAAACCTTTGCCGGTGTTGCATGCAGGCAATGAGGAAAGCAAAGAGGCCATCGTAATTATTGGACGTCAGCACCCTCCGGAAGCCACCGGTTTTCTGGCGCTGCAGTCTTTTGTCAACCGATTGATGGCGGAGGATTCGCTTTCCAACGCTTTCCGGTCAAGGTACCAGATCATTGTGATTCCCATGATCAATCCGGATGGCGTGGACCTGGGGCACTGGCGCCATAGTTCTGCCGGCATTGACCTCAACCGTGACTGGTATAGTTTCAACCAACCAGAAACCTCAGCAGTCCGTGATTATCTGATCCCCTGGTCCCGTGAGAATGACGCGGATATTCTTTTTGCCATTGATTTTCATTCGACCCAAGAAGATCTCTTCTATGTTTTTGATAAGGACCGTCCTACCCTGCTGACCGGGTTTACGCATCAATGGCTGGATGAAATTGAATCACGCCTCGGGGATTACACCGCAGACCGCATTCCTACTTCGGGAGATTCTCCTGTATCCACACGCTGGTTTGCCGAGACTTTTTCTTCAGAAGCCGTAACCTATGAGGTAGGCGATAACTCACCCCGCACCCGAATCGATCAGATTGGCGAGACGGCCGCTGAGTCTTTGATGTACTTGCTTCTGGAACGCCAGGATTAGGCAAGGGTGATTACCACCTTGCCGACAGTCTGACCGGATTGGAATAATTTCAGGGCTTCAGGAAGCTCGTCAAAAGCAAATGTATGTCCGATCAATGGCGCGGGCAGGTCCAGATCATTCAACTCATTAAGAATAGTGTGCATTAAATCTTTCTGGTCATAGAGCCAAATCAAATTGAATCCATGAATTGACCGGTTTGTCTCAATCATTTTTTGCGGATCAATCTTGGGGCGCCGCAGGTATATCCAGGCCAGGCGCAACCAATTAGGCCGATTCGATGTATCGCCATAGCGCGCCGAACCATACACCACCATCCGGCCACGTGGTGCAAGGCGGTTATAGGCTTCAGTAAAAACTTTACCGCCAATACACTCCATGACAATATCCAGAGGCCGGCCTTCCAGGGCTTCATCCAGTTTCTTCCCAAAGTCTGCATCTCGAACCAGTCCCTTATCATACCCTTCCTTTGTCAATAAATTCAGTTTTGCCGGGCTGCCTACGGTTCCTATTGTATACGCCCCTACCCGTTTGGCCATGCGGTTGGCCAGAAGTCCGACCCCACCGGCAGCACTATGGATCAACACCGTTTCGCCCGGCGTTATCGTCCCAAGCGTAAATAGTCCATAATATGCGGTGAGTGCCTGGACAAGAAATGCGGCTCCTTCTTCGTAGGTCCAGGTGGCGGGTATCGGTTCAACATAGGCCTCTTCATTACAGATATGGCTTGCATACCCGCCAAAACGCGTAACTCCCATGACAGCATCACCGGGTTTGAATCCAGCAGCT
>CAYGOW010000167.1:0-7899 GCA_964351425.1 uncultured Roseivirgaceae bacterium | reverse complement strand
TTATCCACCAGAAGCGCAACCTGGGTACGGTCAAAAAAATCAACCCCGATTTTCTGTTGAAGCAACTGTACAAAGCGAACCTGGGCATCGGTTGAACACCCGGTAACTGGGTTTTGCAGCTCATCCACGCCAATAATGAGAAACTGATTATGACTCAGCCTGAAAGAGGCCTTCAAGGGTGCGCCATGGGCTTCCCATTGTTTAAGAAATTCCTGTGCCAGTGCAGTAACCGTTGCCTGTTGTTCGGATCCCAGCGGACGGTTTGCCTGGTATACCCAAACACGGGCAGAATCTGGAAGTGAATCGAATGGTACAAACATATAAGCAAATTTACTAAATAAACTTCAGTCCGGGCGTATCAGTTCCATATTCAGGCGAGAACGTAATAATCGGGTGAACGAAATAGTCATGTACCTGACGTTTTGGGCACATTCTACCGATTATCTTGTCCATTACCTTTACTTTTTCGTGATACTTCTGTGATACATTCACTCTAGGTTTACTGCAATGAAAAATGTTCTGCTGATAGAAGATGACCATGATATTAAGGATCTCCTTGAGATTCACCTGAAGGACATGGAATGTCGCCTCACGTCTTCCGCAAATGGAAAAACCGGATATGAACTCGCTTTACAGGAAGTATTTGATTTGATCATTCTGGATGTTATGCTTCCTGAAAAGGACGGACTTGAAATCTGCAGGGATCTTCGGGCTCGACAGGTTACATCACCTATTCTCATGTTAACCGCCCGCTCTGAGGAAATCGATAAAATATTAGGTCTTGAAACGGGCGCTGATGACTATCTGACCAAACCATTCAGTATACGGGAATTCATGGCCAGGGTAAAGGCTATTTTCCGGCGCGTGGATATGCTTCGGAACGAGGAGGAAGAGTTTCCTACTATCCATGCCGGCGATCTGGTCATAGATAAAAATAAGCGAAAGGTCACCCTGAATGGTGACCGCATTGATCTGACGCCAAAAGAATTTGATCTGTTACACCTGCTTGCCGCCAATCCGGGGAAAAGTTACTCCAGGGAACGACTCCTTCGGTTGATCTGGGGCTATGAATTCGAAGGCTACGAACATACTGTAAACTCACACATTAACCGGCTGCGATCAAAAATTGAATCTACACTGTCGGATCCGAAGTATATCCTCACCACCTGGGGGGTAGGGTACCGCTTTAATGACGAAATCAATTAACTCATGGCACTTAAAAAGACCCCTGTATTCTTTTGGAAATTATTCCTGACACTACTTGGCAGTCTGTTGATCGTTGGCTTTGCCTATGTCTTCATCACGGCTAACCTGGCTGAAGAGTTCTTTCAGGAAAGAAACCAATTGCTCAATGCTTCCATTGCCGAACATATAATTTCTGAAGTAAAACCCACTATCACGAATGGGGTTTTGTCAGAGGACGCCACGGATGAGATCATGCACCATATGATGGCCATCAACCCGAGTATTGAGGTCTATATTCTCGATCCGGAGGGGAGGATTCTCAACTATGTCGTACCCTACAAAAAAGTTAAACTGGACCAGGTAAGCCTGCTTCCGATTCGAGAGTTTATGTCAACTAACGGGACGTCATTTATCAAAGGAGATGATCCAAGAAAACCGGGAGAATCAACGGTCTTCTCGGCGGCACCCATTAAAGAGGGGAATGAAACCTTGGGTTATGTCTATGTCGTTCTGGCAAGTGAAGAATATGAATCCGCCGCAGCCATGGTGAGAAACAGTTACATTATGCATCTCGGCGGCCGGGCCATGCTGATCACTTTACTCAGTGCCGCCCTATTGGGTGCGGTGGCCATCTGGCTGATCACGACCCGACTCAGCACCATTATTGAAACGGTTAAACGTTTTCAGAAAGGAGAAATGAGCGCTCGTGTGGACGTGAAGTCCGAAGGGGGTATCAACGACCTGGCCATTGCCTTCAATGAGATGGCGGATACCATATTGGGCAATATAGAAAATCTCAAGTCGATGGAAACCCTTCGGCGTGAACTGGTGGGCAATGTATCACATGATCTCCGGACACCCCTTGCAGTTATCCATGGCTATATTGAGACTTTGATGATCAAGAAAGAGTCACTTAACGAGGCCGAGCGGGAAAAATACCTGAACATCATTCTGGCCAGCACGGAGAAACTGAAAAACCTTGTGAATGAATTATTCGAGCTGTCCAAACTCGAAGCAAAGCAGGTTGCACCCAAAAAAGAGCCATTCTTTATCCAGGAACTAATTCATGACATCTCCCAGAAATTTCAATTACTGGCAAATGACAAACATGTAACGCTGGAGTCGGCGGCTGATGATAAGAATGTGCTGGTGTATGCAGATGTCGGGCTTATAGAACGTGTGCTTCAAAACCTGATTGATAACGCGTTGAAATTTACCCCGGAAGGCGGAAAAATTACGATTGCTGTAAATGCCCTCGAAGATAACGTTGAAATTAAAGTAAGTGATACAGGCCCCGGAATTCCCCAGGATCAGATACCTTTTATTTTCGACCGATACCATATCGGGGATAAGCGAATTAGCCTCGACCAAAACAATACCGGACTGGGCCTGGCCATCGTCAAAAAAATCCTGGAAATACATAATAGTACCATTGAATTACAAACACGTCTGCAGCAGGGGACAACCTTTGCCTTTCGACTTCCAAATTATACAAGCTATGCATAAACCCATTTTAATAGTATGCGCCATGGTGCTGACCTCCTGCATCGGAACAGACATATTGGATGACGCAGTCGATCCGGAAGTGGTTATTCTCAATCCCGTAACAAGCATCGAAATAGGGACTACATATGCCTTCATGGCAGAATACCGTAACATGGTCGGGATGCCTGAGGATGTTCCATTGACCTGGGAATCGGATGACCCAGGGGTAATTTCGATCGATAATGACGGAAATGCGACTGCACTTACTGAAGGAGAAACGCGCATTCGCGTGAGTACTGATAATGTAGAAACCTTTCTTCTTGTTGAAGCCGGAGCAATGACATCTGGTCCGTTGACAGAGCGCGTTGCGCAATTGCAAACATCCAGTTCCTATCCGCTCTCGGGTACAGCCAGGTTACTCAAAACCTCAGACGGACTGATACTCCGATTCGATGAGGATTTCCAGACTACTTCGGCACTGCCAGGGCTCTATGTATATCTTTCGAACAATACCAGTACTACGAATAATGCCTATGAAGTCGCCAAGGTTAGTGCCTTTCGCGGGGCACAGGAATACATCATCAGTGACCTGGAGGACTTGTCTTCGTACAAGTACGTGTTATTCTTCTGCAAACCTTTCGTCGTCCCTGTGGGAGATGGCGAATTAAAGCCATAAATCAATGATTAAAAGAATTCTTTTTACCGGTATCCTCATATTTACGATTGTCTTCACGTCATTTTCGGGCGGCGGCTGGCCACAACAAAAGGGTAAAATATATCTCAAATTGAGTGGTTGGTGGATTGTGGCTGACCAGCACTACACCAATAATGGAATGATTGACCCCAACCTGACAAGGGCCAATTATATCTCAAGCGTCTATGCCGAATATGGATTTACCGATCGGCTTACCGGCGTTATTTACTTTCCCTTCTTTAGCAGGGCCGTTGTAAACGAACAGATATCGGGCACAACCGGAGATGTCATTGCGGAAGGAGACGCCATTAATAGCCTGGGAGATACGGACGTTCAACTAAAATATGGTCTTATTCAGAATGGGTCTATCAAAGTGAGTGTTTCATTGACTCTCGGCCTGCCTACGGGTAACTCTTCCGGAGGACGTGATGGATCTCTGCAAACCGGGGACGGAGAATTTAATCAATTGCTTACAGTGGACGCAAGCCGGTCCTTTCCGATTGGTAAAGTAAATACATACGTCACGTTATCGGCGGGATTTAATAACAGAACCAAAGGGTTTAGCGACGAGGCGCGATTTCTGGTTGAAGGGGGCGTGATTATTGGCCCCTGGATTGGCATATTACGTATAAACGGAGTTAACAGTCTTAAAAATGGGGACTCTAATTTTACTTCCACCGGCACATCCCTGTTTGGAAATAATGTATCCTATACAGCTTTTAGCCCTGAACTCGGGTTTAAAGTAAACGAAAAGTTCGGCTTAACCGTTGGCTATAGTACGGCATTCTCCGGCGAATTGATTTTTGCCCGGCCTTCCTACACAGTAGGTCTGTTTGCGACCTTATAATGTCCATATAGTTTTATGCTTCTGTGACTTTTTGGTGATACTCTTCCTCCACTTTTGGAGAAATAACAAACCGAACTCATTATGAAACGATTTATTGCAATTTTATTAGCAGCCCCGTTATTGTGGGCATGTAACAGCGACGATGATAATGGAGGAACACCGGCACCGATGCCTGTTTCCTTCGAAGTGACCATCACAAACGTTAGCTCACCTTTCCCTTTTTACCAGTCCGGAACATTTAATACGCCAGTAGGCGCAAATCAGCCCGGACCCGTTTTACCCGGATCGGGTGATTCATACGCATTCACTTTTCAGGCCGGTACAAATTACCTTCCCGGAGCCATCCCTAAACTCACTTTTCTAACCATGCTGGTGGCATCAAATGACTTGTTTATAGCTCCAGCGGCAGATGGAATACCCTTGTATGACGAAAATGGGGATCCCTTATCCGGGGACATTACGGACCTGATTTATCTTTGGGATGCCGGAACAGAAGTGAACAAAGCGCCCGGCTCCACTGATCAACCCGGGCCAACTAGCGATCCGGCCGGATCCGGCGATGTGGAGAATGGCCTGGTTACACTTTTGGGTGGCACGGAAGGACCGATCGACGTGGAAATCATCACCGATAACGGACCGGAAACTTTTACCTACCCTGCGGTAGATGAACTGGTGCGGGTTAGTATTTCAAGTGTCGGAACCATCTTCACTGTTACCATTGAAAACTTGTCCGGCGAATCGTCCGTGCCATCCCCGCTTTCTCCTGGTGGCTTTGTCGTACATGTAAATGATAATCCATTATTTACGAATGGCGAAGCGGAACGTGGCAATGGGGTTGAAGAAATTGCTGAGGATGGAATTATAACGGATTTTGCCAATTACACCTCGCCTGAAACCGGATTAATTAATCCTATATCACCAGGTGTCTGGGCCGTTCATGATAGCGGCAACCCTTTATTTACGGATGGGCAGGCTGATTACGGTGACGGACTTGAGGACATCGCGGAAGATGGTGATGCCTCATCAATCGGAGCAATCATAGAAAGTGTTGCGAATGTTTCCAGTGGAGGAACGTTTGGGTCTGCCCCGGCGGGTCCTGGTGGAAGCTACACATTTACATTTGATGCGGTTCCCGGAGATCGTTTGTCCATGGCCACCATGTTTGTACAAAGTAATGACTGGATTTTTACGTTTGACGAAGAAGGCATTCCCTTATTTAACGGCTCGGTGCCGGTAAGCGGGGACATTAGTACTTTTGTTATGATCTATGACGTCGGAACAGAAGAAGACCAGTATCCCGGGGCGGGCCCTGATCAGGCAATCCGTCAATCAGCTGCTGACACGGGAGCTCCGGATGATAATAGTCTGGTTAGGGAAGTAACGACAACTCCTGAAATCGTCCCAAGTACAGATGCTCTATTACTGGTTCAGATTACCCCTCAACTGTAATTGTTTAGGTGGAAGAGGGGATAGAAAAGGTCCGGGGAAACCCCGGGCCTTTTATTCGTTCAGACCTTCTGCCTCAGCGATTAGTTCGGCCAGATCTTTGACCTCCACTTCGCCTTCTTTTTCTTTATTCTTCACCCCGTCACTCATCATGGTCAGGCAAAAGGGACATGCCACGGCAACGGTTGTCGCTCCGGTGCCCAGTGCTTCTTCTGTTCGGTCAATATTGACTTCCTTGTTTCCGCGCTCAGCATCCTTAAACATTTGTCCTCCTCCTGCACCACAACAAAAGCCTTTTGTCCGGCAGCGTTTCATTTCAATTAGTTCGGCGTCCAGGGCTTCAAGCACCTTTCTTGGCGCTTCATAAATATTATTGGCCCTCCCCAGAAAACAACTATCATGATAGGTGATTTTCTTACCTTTAAATTCGCCTCCGCCTTTCAATGCGACCTTGCCCTCATTGATGAGTTGTTGTAGAAATGTGGAGTGATGTATCACTTCGTAATCTCCTCCCAGGGCAGGGTACTCATTTTTTATGGTATTAAAGCAATGAGGACAAGCCGTAACAATTTTCTTAATGTTATATCCGTTGAGCACCTGTATGTTAGACACTGCCTGCATCTGAAATAAAAATTCGTTACCGGCTCTGCGTGCCGGATCCCCGGTGCAGGTTTCTTCAGGACCTAAAACCGCAAAGGATACCCCTACTTTATTCAATATTTTAACAAATGCCCGTGTTACATTCTTGTAACGGTCATCAAATGAACCGGCACAACCAACCCAAAAAAGTATTTCTGGAGATTCTCCGCTGGCAGCCATTTCCGCCATGGTTGGTACCGGTTTATGGTTTGTATCGCTCATAGTTAGTCTGTTTTTTCGTTGAGTTTATCCGCCCACTTGAATCGATCGGTCGGAGGAAATTTCCAGGGGGCAAAACTGGTTTCAATATTCTGGAACATGGCATTCCAGGACGCTGGCGTACCTGATTCTTCCATAGCGACAAATCGTCGTAATTCGAGAATAATTTCCAACGGATTAATATTTACCGGACAAGCCTCTACACATGCATTGCAACTGGTACAGGCAAATATTTCCTCCTTGGTGATATAATCACCCAATAAGGATTTTCCATCTTCAAGTCCTTTGCCACCGGCGGCCATGCTGGCGCCAACTTCTTCCGCCCGATCACGGGTGTCCATCATAATCTTCCGGGGTGAGAGAAGTTTTCCCGTTTGATTAGCAGGACATTCAGAGGTACATCTTCCACACTCCGTACACGCAAAGGCACCCATGATATTTTTCCAGGTCAGGTCATTGACATCTTTCGCACCAAAGCGACCGATGTCGTCCGGATTTTGCGGGGGAGCAGTCTCTCCCTGGGGTTGAATTCCCAACATCATATTAACCTCATTCGTCACAACATCCATATTATTCATTTGACCTTTCGGTGTCAGGTTGCTGTAATACGTATTTGGAAATGCCATGAATATGTGCAAATGCTTGGAATAAGTAATGTATACCGCAAAGCCAAGGATACCTATAATATGGAACCACCACATGGACCGTTCAGTAATAACCAACGCAGAATCTGAAAACCCTTCAAATAAAGGCATAATCAAACCACTGAAAAACAAATGGCCTGTAGATGCATAGTGTTCGGGATCCCGAACCTGCAGGAGTTGGTCTGAAGCGTTCATAGTAAGGATCGCCAACATCAGCACGATCTCAATTACAAGGATGAGATTCGCATCCAGCTTGGGCCAGCGGGTCATTTCTTTTGAATGGAAACGCTTAATGGATAAAACATTCCGGCGAATTAAAAATACCACACAGGAAAACAGTACGGCTACCGCCAGAAATTCGAATACATTCATTAAAACCGGATAAACATCTCCAAGGAAGGGCGCAAAAAGACGGTGTTGTCCTGTGAGGCCATCCAGAACAAACTCAAGGACTTCCAGATTGATGACAATGAACCCGACGTAGATAAGGAGATGAAGAAAGGCCGGAATAATACGCTTAAACATCTTTTTCTGTCCGAATGCCACTAATAACATGGTTTTCCATCGGGCTGAAGGATTGTCAGATATATCAACATCCTTTCCGAGCAGTATACTGGCACGAATCATCCTGATTCTCCTGACCAGGAAATATGCCGCAATACCAACGACCAGAACAAATGCGATTTGTTGGATATACATCATAG
Organism: uncultured Roseivirgaceae bacterium; assembly: GCA_964351425.1. Taxonomy (GTDB): domain Bacteria; phylum Bacteroidota; class Bacteroidia; order Cytophagales; family Cyclobacteriaceae; genus JAUILA01. Next base: position 36 of record CAYGOW010000167.1, on the reverse strand, counting down.
CTAAATGTGGCTTATAATATTTTCAACTTTTCTTTT
>CAYGOW010000166.1:0-7909 GCA_964351425.1 uncultured Roseivirgaceae bacterium | reverse complement strand
TGGTTGGGTTCCTATCAATCGACCGTTCTGATCGTAGATATATGTAAATCCCTGCTCTTTGTCCACCACAACAAACACCCGGATATCGCTGCCGAAATCATAATACTGAATATCAAGCTCGCTGGCACTCAAATAGTCCTTGGCCATTATTTCCTGTTGCGCCTGGTTAAGCAAGACCATCCGCCGCCCTTCGAGCCGTGCCATGATATAGGTCTTATTCAAGGCATCCGGCACAATTGCGAATTCGGTATTCGTAGTCGGTTTATATAATTGTTCGGATGATTTAATCTGTCCGGTCAAATCCATAACCACGCGTTTACCATCTTTGTCGATAACTGTAATCGTTGTTTCGTCGAAGGTTGCCCCGGGCTTAACGAATGGCGTTGTCTCCACGCGCGTTCCAAGTTCCAGCGGAAATCCGGGATATTCTTCTCCCCGACGGGTGAGGGCATGTATTACGCCACTGGCTTCGATCGCAATTATGAAATCCTTGCCACGCACACGAATGTGAAAAGGCTTCGATGACAACCGGCTTCCAATAACTTTAGGTTGCCACCCTTCCAGGTTTTGCCCTTCTTTGTTATACATGTACAAATTGCCCTGTTCGTCTGCCACCAGGTACCTGTAGCGCCTGCTCTTATCATAGTCAAGTACTGATACGAACTGCACCTTATGTGCCAGCCGGACAGGATATCCTTCCACCGGATTACCCAACCGATCAATAAGGTGTAAAGCGTTCTGTGTCGCAAAGAAGTATTGTAATTTTCCATTTCGGTAGAAATCCAGTTGTTCCACCTCGCTGACCAACGGCCCTGTCAGGGGTTTCCCCCAGGAAACCTGTCCATTATTGTTGACCAAATAAAAAGTGTAGGACGAATCCTGCAAGACCGTCTCCAGTCCATTGGTGATATGGTTCCGTACAACGTAGGGCTTTGTAATTAACTCATGATCAAACCGGGTTCGGTCTGCCAGTTCCAATGGCGTGGATTGTGTGGCTGGGGCAACCGATCCATCATGCCGTAAAAGAAGACTCGTGTAGAAATTATCATCCAGCCGGCTAAACTGGCAGGAGATCAATCCAAAACTTTTCAACGTAGCACCGTTCCGGATGGCCAGCTCACGCCACTGCGGATCAGCAATTCGCAGGGTGTGCTCCCAGGCTCGGCGAACGTTGACGAAAAAAGAGATATTGGATTCTTCCAGGGTATTCTCAAGAAACTGATTATACATCACACTTCTGCCCCAAACATTTTCCGACTGAATATCTTCCAACAGGTTCTTTATGGAAATAATATCCGGCGACATGACAACCACCTTCTCTATGAGAGTATAAAAAGTCTCATTAAACCCTTCAAACTGCGGGCCGAAGAAATATTTTGGCACATCAGGCACATTTAATTCACGAATTTCATAATTCCCGTACTTCTCGACATACAAGGAATCTCCATTCGCCCTGGCCACGGCTTCGCTTAACCGGTTAAGTTGATTCATCGTTCCCGCCATATCTTTGGATTCCAGTAAAATTACCGGTGTGTAATCCGGGTCGCCGGGGTTCTCCAGGTGCATCAGGCTGAGCAAAGATCCAATCGTTGAAAAGAACGCATCACTTTCAATGGGGTGTGTATCGAAAAATGATTTCCGTTTTGCAACAAAGGCAGGTGCCGTAGCCGCCCAATACAGTTTCAACTGGTCATGCCATAAGCTGGCATCACTAAGTCCGTACTGGTAGAGATACGCTACTGAATTCGGGATCAAATATTTGATGCCCGACCCGACAGGCAGTTGTCCGGCAAAGGTGGAAAGAAATGTATTCGTTCCATCTTCGGTAAAGCCGTTGAGAAGAATGGTATTGTCGTTTATGGTCAGGTCAAGGAAAGAAGAATGCCCGAAAATTTCCAGTCCTTCTGTCAATCCCACGTGACGCGCATTCAGCATCCCGCCAAAAAAGTTGGATACATGCCGCAGGTTGACATAGATATTTCCGTCATCCTTACTCAGTTTCGGCATGGTCGCCAGCGTCGGATTACTCTGAAGAAAATCCGGCTGCGTATCATCGGTGATCAGGCGAACAACATCCTCCACTAAAAACGGGGTATAGCTGCCCACAAACTTGTTATCATGAATGAGGTAGGAGAATGTGGTATTCTCCCGGCACAATTCAGTGATAATTGTTTCCTGATACGTGCGGGTGTTGATGGACCATGATCCATCCTGCTGCATATTCTCCAACAGCTGGGATAACGTCCGTTGGCTCCCCGGCGCATTCAGGTCAAGGAGATATAGAAAATCGAATGAATTTTTTGTGACCACATGGAGCGAAATGAGAAAATCACCTTCGGCCAGTGTCCGCAGTCCCATCTTTCCAGGAAGACTATCCAGTTCACCAAGCCATTGATTCAGCCGGTCGACATCCTCAATCTGAGTCAGGGAAGACCACACCGGATTCTCCTGCAAACGCTCAAAGGTTTCTGCCAGTGCCGGGGTTTCCATTACTGCAATGGCGTTTTCAGGAACCAGACGCCACAGGGTCGTTGGCTCCGAATGATAATATTTATCATAAATCAAATATCCTGCAACCAGAAAAACCAGTAACAGGGTAATGAGCAATGCGGTCTTTTTCACAGTGTGTTGGTTTTGTGCAAAGTAACGGAAAACGATGAAGGATAAAGAAAATTATAGCGGCAAATACCCGATAGCCCCCTATTAATAAAATCCCATGGACAATTATCCCGGGTAAAATTGAGGCCTGAATTTTGCTTGGTCCGTAACATGCGACATCCCATCCTCTGGCGCATCATGTGGCGCGAATACCTGGTTTACTCCCTCCTCTTTACCCTCATGGGTTGCTTCTGGATAGTGGACCGGGGAACCGGTGGTCTGGTTCCGATTTTCTGGCTTAAACTAATTGGTGTCGGAGCCATCGGTCTTTACCTGTGGTTCTGGAGAATGAAATTCTTCTACCTGTTCTTTAATCTCGGGTTGGGAAAGCGGCATATCATCGCCCTGTTTTTAGGATCAGACCTGATTCTTTCCACCCCGATCTGCCTGGTGGCTTTTTTTCTTCGTCCCTATTTTCCTGATTTAATTCCGGTATGAATATTCTAGAAACAGATAGCATCAACCTTTCATTTTCAGGAACCATGATTCTTAATAATGTTTATCTCTCCTGCCAAACAGGTGAAATTGTCGGATTAGTGGGCCGGAACGGAAGTGGTAAAAGTTCCCTGTTAAAAGTAATCTTCGGTACGCTTCGCGCCGATAACCAGTCTGTTCGAATTAATAAATCATATTTCTCCCATCCTTACAGGCAGCAGGCAAGGGTCCGGTACCTGCCTCAGGAAGGTTTCTTACCCGGATACCTCACCCTCGGTGAGATACGGGAATTATTTCAGATACCCGCTGAAGCACTAAATGAACATGACCTTCTGCAGCAGTTTGAAAAGAAAAAATTAAGGTCCTTTTCGAGCGGACAACAAAAATTGATTGAAGTATTATCGATTCTTTATTCGGATTCAGATTTTATCCTGCTGGATGAACCGTTTTCGTTTCTTTCACCAGTGACGGTAGAAAAATTAACCGATCAAATAAAAGAAGTCGCATCGGGTAAGGGCATCATACTGACCGATCATATGTACCGGACTGTACTGGAAATTTGCAGCCGTTTATACCTGGTTCGCACGGGTGTTTTGCATGAAATAACCGACAATCAAACATTAAAAGACCTGGGCTACCTCCAGGAATAAATATTTCTCGCGGTCACTATTAGTCATTTTCGGAAAGAAAAGACTCTACCGTTCACAGGCATATCCTTAAATATTTTACTGGAATTAGGCTATATTTCTTTAAATTCATCAGAAAATATCCCTTAGAATGAAAAATAATCAATCCACCCCTTCACGCAGACATTTCCTCAAACAAGTCGCCCTTGGTGGGGCTGCATTCAGCATTCTTCCCCGCCATGTGTTGGGCGGACCTGGTTTTATCGCACCTTCAGATACCTTATACGTGGCTGGTATTGGTGTGGGAGGCAAAGGTTACAGCGACCTGACCAGCTTCGCTGAAAGTGCGAATGTGAAAATTGTCGGATTGTGCGATGTGGATGACCGCCGTGCCAGTGAGGCTGTCAAGAAATTTGATGGTGCCAAATATTTTCATGACTACAGGATTATGCTTGAAGAAATGAAAGGAGATATTGATGCAGTATCAGTAAGTACTCCGGATCATATGCACGGAATCCAGTCAATGGCCGCCATGGAGTTGGGCAAACATGTCTATGTACAGAAACCGCTGACCCACGATATCTATGAAGCCCGTCAGTTGACCGAAGCAGCACACAAATACAAGGTTGTCACACAAATGGGCAACCAGGGGGCATCCGGGGATGGTGTCCGGAAAATGCAAGAATGGTACCAGGCCGGATTGATAGGTGACGTTATGGAAGTTTATGTCTGGACCAATCGCCCTATTTGGCCGCAAGGCATTGGATGGCCACAACAGAAAGCTGAAATACCTACTGAATTAAAATGGGATTTATGGTTGGGTACAGCTCCCAAAAAAGACTATGTAGATAACCTGGTGCCGTTTAACTGGCGTGGATGGTGGGATTATGGAACAGGTGCTCTGGGTGATATGGCTTGTCACCTGATCGAACCTGCATTCAAGACACTTGCCCTGGGCTATCCGGTAAGTGTGGAATGTAGCGTAGGAAGCGTTTATACGGGTGCATTTCAGCGCGCCTATTACCCGGAAAGCTGTCCTCCTTCATCGCATATTACACTTGAATTTCCTGAGCGGGGAGAAAAACCTGCTGTAAAAATGCACTGGATGGATGGAGGCATACAGCCTACCCGTCCCGAAGAACTCGGCGCGAATGAAATGATGGGTGATGGGGGAAATGGTGTTTTAATGATTGGTTCGAAAGGCAAGATGATGTGTGACACCTACGGACGTAACCCGCGTCTCCTACCTTTATCCCTGAATGAGTCCATTGATGTTCCCGAAACCATCGCACGGGTTCCGGAAGGACATTACCTGCAATGGGTGAATGCCTGCATGGCCGGATATGGCAAAAACGAGCTTAGTTCGGATTTCGATATCGCAGGACCTTTGACAGAAAGTGTTTTGATGGGGAACCTGGCCCTGTTGGCACATGACTATCGGGAGAAAGGAACGCGCGACAACTGGAATTACCCGGGACGTGGCATAAAACTACTTTGGGATGGGCCAAATATGCGCATTACAAATTTTGAGCCTGCCAATCAGTACGTAAAAAGGGAATACCGGACCGGCTGGTAATATGCTCTGACAGACTATGCATAAATAGAGTTGTTCTGACCTTATTAATTGCATTCTATTTTCATAGAAGGGATCAAGCAGATGTCTTTTGTTTGGTCATATACTAATCGCGCATTATATTTAAAATAAAAGTGCGTCAATAGATGAGAATAATAATACTCTTTTGTCTGTTCATTACGGGAAATTTGATCGCTCAGAATCAAATACAGCTACAAATTTCCCAGGAAGGTTTTGGCAATAATCACGGATTAAGTCTATTCATTGAAAGTTCAGGAGTTCCTGTTTATCCATCCGGTGAAATAATTTTAGACACTGTTTTTCAACTCAACGAGCCGATGAGTGCGGTGATTACAAATAAAAATAATCGGTACACCAAAGTATGGCTTGAGCCTGGAAAAAATGTAGTAGTCGTAAAGAAATCAGGTTTTCCCGAAAGTACAACGGTTGAAGGATCATCCGCTCATACGCTTTTTAAAACAATAAGCTATTCCGACGATCAGGCAGTTAGGCAAAAAGCGATTGAAGAAAACCTCAATCATCCAATGGTCATTGAATTTCTCAATCAACGGGGTCAGAGCCTGGACTCTGCTTTTCTGCGAAGAATTTATTTGTCTTATGCACCGGATGTGCAGGAACAAATGCCGGAGGTTCGTGCCTATCTGTTCCCAATTAATAGTCCGCCGATGAAGGTTGGGATGAAGATGTATGATTTTATCGGTAAGGATCGAAATGGAGAATCGTACAACACAGAAGCGTATCGTGGCAATTTCCTGCTCATTGATTTTGCCGCAACAGCCTGTGGGCCATGCTGGACTGGTTATCCGGATTTGATCGAACAGGTAAAAAATTATCCTAATCTCAAAATCCTGACGGTCAATGAAGACGACGCAAAAGAGGCCTGGCAACGCATTGCTGCAAGCAAAAATATTACCCTCTCCTGGCCTGTCATTTGGGATATTGACCAAAAAGCGGAACTATTTAAATTGTATCAAATAAACGGTTGGCCCACCTTTTATCTCATATCGCCTGAAGGAATCATTCTGGAACAGTGGATGGGTAGCAATTCAGGCAAACTTGAGAGAAACCTCAGTAAAAATATGAAGCCCTGAAAATGGGTTGTTCAGTAAAAACCACTGATAATTTACATCAACTTGTTCTGATGGGACCTTAAACCCGTCCCATCATGTCTAAAAAGTAATTCAGCGGCCGGAAAGCACAAAATACTTCTTGGCTTCGGGGTCATGTTTCTCCCATACTTCCAGGGTATGGTCCCAAAGCTTTTCCCCTTCTTCCGGAAGGTATATCTTTTCATCCATCCGTTTCTTATTGAACATATGGAGGTATTCATTTGTGCATTGGCCATAATCCTTCGATAAGCACATGTAAACAGCAGGTTGCGCCGCTGCTTCAGGTGATTTGAAAATGATTGTAAATATGCCCCCCAATATTTTTCGAAGGACCCAAGGTGCCTCCTTAATGATCTCGGAATTTACCGGACCCGGACACATGACATGAACCGGCACATCGAGGGTATTTTCGGGATTCAGACGTCGCGACAACTCGGTGGCAAATGTATTGAGCACCAACTTGTAGTAGCTGTAATAATTCATCCCCTTCGTCACCCCGTACTTTTCGAAGGTGCCAAATTGTTCGTGATCGATAAATGAGGAACCCTGATGCGAATCGGAAGAAATGAACAACATGCGGGGTTTTGCACCCGACACGGCATTATCTGCAATACGCTTGTTTCGGATGACACCTGTTGCGAGCAAGCGGGAAACCAGGATCACATTGGCCAGGTAATTAACCAAAAACATCTCTTCCAGGCCGCTATCGGTCGGACGGGATTCAGGCAGGGCAACGCCCGCATTTAAAATCGTAATATCCGGATGAATCTCATCTTTTTCGAGACCCGCAGCAAATGCATGGATGGTTTCGATTTTGCTCAGGTCCACATACCTCATTTCCACCTTGTCTGATCCGCTCAGTCGTTTCACCTCTTCGCCCGCTTCCGGGATCATTCGGCGGCAAGCCATAATCACATGGGCGCCCCGTTTGGCAAAGGCAACCGCCATCCCAAATCCCAGTCCGGAATTGGCCCCGGTGATCAAGACGGTTTTATCATCGGCCCTGTGCTCATCAGTCAGTTGGTCTTCCAGGTCCTGTTTTCTGAAAAAGTCCTTCACGCCTGCAAGGGCGGCGATTACTGGATTATCAAATCTTCCGTGTGCCAATGTATTTTATTATTTATTCGTCGTTAATTCCTGACCAGGTAGGTTGGTATGCCTCTTCAGACTTCCGAACGGTCACCGGGATACCAGTCAAATGAACCATATTCTCCGGTCCATCCTTGGCCAGTAAATTGACATTTACCCCATGGGTCTTGTTCGCTACAGATAATCCGCGGGCATGCTGGTGCCCCCATCCATGTGGCACGGCTACCGTTTTCGGCATCAATGTATCGAGCATTTTTACCTGAATGCGAATCGTGGCTGCTTCGGTACCGATGTCGAGGTAGTCATATTCTTCCACGCCAAGGGCTGCCATATCATCAGGATGGAGATAGGCATAGTTTGTATCCCTTCCTTTAGCGATCATGCGGGGAATATTATGA
>CAYGOW010000165.1:0-7921 GCA_964351425.1 uncultured Roseivirgaceae bacterium | reverse complement strand
CCACTTGATATTACCTTCAGTAAATGAAGTGGCCGAAGGATCCAGAATGGTAGCAGTTCCGTTGGTAACTGATACCCGCATACCATTAGCAGGTTCATTGTTTCCATCTACACGAAGCCATTCTCCATTAAGTAAGCTCACCTCAGGTAAATCGGTTGCAGGAGAGATATCTTCTGTTAGCTCGCAACCGGTAATCAGCAACAGACTCAAAAAAACAAGTCGCCAATTCCAGTTGAATATCCGTTTAGTATAATTTGTACTTTTCACGTTTGTAAGGTTTTGTTAGGAAAAGGATTAATAGGATTCGTTTAAATTCTCTCCGTTATTCCTGATGCTTTAAACTCCCCGGAAATATTTATGATTGTTCCGTTTTGATCGTCCAGTACCGCCGAAAAGCTCCCCTCAATCCGATCATTCTGGACACGACTGATCGTGATACTACCAGATGTACCCAGAAAAATAGTATTCCCCTCGCCTAAAAAAGCGCCGAGATTAGCATAGGTGGTTTCATTCTCATTTTCGAGATCAAGGGTATACGTGCCTGTATTTACCCCATCGAGATCACCTGCGTTAACAACAAACAGCGTAATAGCTTCGTCCTCATTTGCATCATTTGTTAAAGTGACCGTTAGTACCGAGCCATTTTCATCATTAGTTTGGGAAGTGACGATGGCATGCAGGAAAAAGGCATCGCCATTAAAGGATCGGGATGCATCACCCGTCAGGGATACCTCAAAACTCGCTTCGAATGTATTCGAACCAGGATCCGAGTCATCTGAGGAAGAGCAATTGAAAAAGGTAAATGGCATTAATAGCAGGAGTAGTTGTAGATTTTTCATAGCAAGATGTTTTGTGATTAATTCTGTACCACTTCATGAACTAACTACCTGTCAGGTAAACATTTATTTGAATTTTTTTTTACATGTTTACATTTATGCATATTGTCAGATAAAGGACGGATAGATTGAAAGAATCCAAACAAAATATACTGGATCGGCTGAGGAGTAATCCGAATGAGGTACTGGTGGAATTGTATAAAAGCTACCGGAAGGAATTTCTTTCCTGGTCCTACAAAAATTTTGGAACTACGGAGTCTGATGCGCTGGATTGCTTTCAGGATGCGGTAATTGTTTTTTATCGGAATGTCATGGATGGAAAAGTTTCTGAATTAACCAGCAGTGAAAAAACCTATCTCTTTGCGATAGGTAAAAACTTTATTAAACGAAAATCCGTCAAGGCTAAACGGGAAGTCCATTTGGATACAGAGAATAATGGTCAAACAGAATTTGAAGAAACTGAGCTATATGAAGGATCCCAGTTGGAAAATCGTATTGCTGATATAGTTAAAACGATGCGGGACCCGTGTAAGTCAATCCTGCGTTACTTTTACTTCAGAGGATTCACCATGGAAGAGATTGCCATTGAAATGAACTATAAGAATGCACAAACGGTCAAGGCGCAAAAGGTGAGATGTATTAAGGAAATTCAGCAACTTGTCCGCCGTAAAATTCGCACCGAATTGTAAACCATGTCAGATCAACTCGACCAAATTGAACGTTACCTGCGAGGTGAATTATCACAGGAAGAAGCTGCAAACTTTGAAGATCTTCTCCTGAAAGATGATGCCTTGAAGGAGCAGTTTGATGAACACAAACAATTACTCAAGGGATTGGAGCTGGGCTTTAATAAGGAGCTTAAGGAATTACTTGTTGCCGAAGAGGCCAAAATGGATGCCAGCTCTCCGCTTCAGGTCACACATAAAAAAAACCGATATCCCTTAATCGGACTGGCGGCGGCTGTTGCACTTCTGATTACCGCCTATTTCACACTGTGGAATAACAATCAGGCCCACAACAAGCTTTATGCACAGTATTACAATGCGTATCCGAATGTAGAAGTGCCTGTTTCCCGGTCATCAAATACCGAAAACAACCCATTCGCCTTGTATGAGCAGAGGAATTTTGCTGCTGCCCTCTCGCTTTTTGAAGAAATACTACGGTCTGAACCAGACAATACCGCTATTCTGTTTTATGCTTCGATATGTCAGTTAGAGCTTGACCGGCCTGAAGAAGCAACCTCCTTTCTCCAGAGAGTTATAAATCAGCCCCCCAATAAATATACCCGGCCAGCGAAATGGTACCAGGCCCTTGGTTATTTGAAAATGGGTGAAACTGATGCTTCGGAAGATATTCTCCGACAACTACAGCAAGGTGAGGATAGCTATTCGGCCAAAGCGAAAGATCTTCTTTCTGATATGTAGCCTCCTTTCAAAGAATTTAATTTTCTGTTTACCTCACCAAAGGAAGATTGATAAAAGCGATTGCAAGGATTTTCAGCCCTTCAGGACAATTTGACATGTACTCGCTTCAATAATGAAAATTACCCGCTCAACTCCTTCAAGACTGTATAGGGAATGTGATTTTGCCAGATCAGGAAAAGTTTGCAGAGGATACTATGCAGCTGAGGAGCTTGTCCCTCCCCGATATCTGGAAAATTTTGGTTTAAAACCCCAAGCCAGCCAAAAAATATTAAGTCCAGTTTTTAATCTGGAAAATTAATTAAACTGTTTGATAATGAATTACATACAAATTTTTATATACCTCAATTATACAGTTGATTGATGAACAGATTTCAAGTATATTATTATTCCAAAGAATATATCCACCATGATAAAACCTCTATTTGTGCTAATCTTATCCCTGCTCTTTTTTACAAGTGCTGCACAAGGTGATTCTCAAGCGTTTACAGCACTAACCACGGCGTACGAATTGCAGGAATCAGGTAAAAGAGACTCCGCAATAGTATTCTTTATTGAGGCGGGCGCGCAATTCGAGAAAAACGGAAACTGGAATAAATTCGTAGAGTGCCTGGCAGGAGAAAATCGCAACTATCTTTTTACTGACCGGATAGGGGATGTGGAAGAAAAGGCGTTACGAGCCATCGAAATAGTTAATCAGGGAAACGCCGAGGAAGTGACCGAATATTTCGTTGAAATTCTCACTCAACTGTCAAGAGTCAATTGGTATGCCAAAGGTAATTACCCGGAAGCACTCAAATTGCTGGACAGAGCCACCGGAATTTGTGATGTAGCCAATTTTGATACTCAGCCATACAGACTTAAACTATTTACAGAGTATGGATATACTTATGGCTATTCCGGCGAATTTGACCTATCGGAAACTAATTTCAGAAAGGCCCTTGAATTGGCTATTGAAGTACATGGCAATGAAAGTGCCGTGGTTGCGGACCGCTATACTGATATGGTTTTCCCGCTTATACAAAAATCAGAATGGGAAAAAGCTGAAGTCGCCCTAAAAAAGGCTATAGAGTTAAACATCAAAATAAGAGGATCGGAACATAGTGCTGTTCTGAAAAACTACAATAACCTTGGGTATATATACCTCGAAAAATTTGATAATGAACAGGCCATTATCTACATCAATAAGGCCATCAGCATGATAAGAAAGCAATTTGGTGAGAATCACCGGTCCATTGGTATCGGATATATGAACCTGGGAGCCAGTTATTCCAATAAAGGTGAAACTCAGGAGGCACTGAAATATTCAAAAATGGCTATTGAAAATTTGACGACCACCATTGGACCTAAAACCCCATATATCGGTATTTGTCTGCTAAACTTAGGCAACGAATACAATCATGCAGGACAGTACGATTCAGCAGAAGCATACTATAATAAAGCAATAAAATTCAGAACCGATCTTTTCGGAAAAGAGCACCATCAGGTGGTGAACACCTACAGATACTTAACCGAATTTTACCTGACAACCGAAGATTACGAGAAGGCCTTTGCCTATTCCAAAGAGGCTGTTGATATCGCATCCAAAATATTGCCGGAGAAACATAAACTTAGTGCAAATAGTCACCTCGCATTGTCTGAGTGTTATGCTGCCACGAATCAATACCAGGAAGCACTGGAAGAAGTTCAGTTAGCTCTTATTGGCTTAATGGCAGATTTCAATGACAAGGATCCGAATACAAACCCTGATGTATCCAATGAACCTGTTTCTACACGTATCCTGATCGAAGCATTAATTCATAAAGTAAAAGTTCTTACTGCCTTCTATCATGAAACCAAGGATATTCATTCGTTGAAAATGGCCTATGCAGCGGCAGAAGCGGCATATAATGCACTTGATATTTTACGAATTGAATATCAAACACCTGATTCGAAGGAAATCTTGCTCTCCAGATCTAAAGATTTTTATGAACATGCTATTGAAATTGCTTTTACCCTATATAATATAGAGAACGACAAACTTTTTCTAGATCGTGCCTTTCAGTATATGGAAAAAAGTAAATCCATTCTGCTTCTTGAAAATGTCCGCGCAAACAACAAATTAGCTGTCAATAGTCTTCCGGATTCGATTGCTATTGAGGAAAAATCACTTTCACGATCGATCGCCTTCTATAGAGAGCAATTATTTGAAGCTAAAAACCAAAATGATACTGCTCGACTGGCAACCCTGGAAGATGCTTTCTTCCAAAAGAAACTGGATTATGACCTGCTACTTAATCTGATTGAGGAAAAATACCCCAATTATTTCTCCATCCAACATACCAATTTCAACACCTCGATCAAGTCTGTTCAGAAAGATCTTTCCGATCAGTCGTTGCTGGTAAATTATTTTTATGGTAAGGAGAATATCTATGTTATCGCTATCTCCTCATCCGGAATATTTCATACATCCATCACGTTGGATGATCAACTTAATCGTTCTATTTCTCAGCATGTTCGGGCATTCGAACAAAAAGCGTTTGATCATTCTACCTCTTTTGCACTGTTTCAAAAGCTGCTTGCACCGGTTTTAACTCATTCTATCGGGCAGAACATCACAAAAATTACTTTTATTCCAGATGGTATTTTATATTATTTACCGCTGGAAACTCTGGTCACTTCCATGAACAATAATAGGCCCAGATATCTCATCGAGGAATTCACCGTAAACTATATGCATTCGACCGGTTTAGCGAATTCGGGTTTAAACACTTCATCGGCACAAACAGCTTATGTTGGATTTTCACCCTCCTATAATCGTACCTCAAATCCGCTTCTTGCATCCCGTTCCGCAAGCGACATTCAATTGGCCAGTCAGCTGGAAAAGCTCCCCATGGCTGAAAAGGAAATAGCAAATTCAGCCCGCATATGGAATGGTAAATCCATGTTGAATGCTGATGCAACTGAAGAAAATTTTAAAAAAATGGCTGCAAATGCAGGTATTATTCACATTGCCTCACACACCATCATTGATGACAACGACCCGATGAATAGCAAACTTGTTTTTTCCCCGGGAGCTGATACCCTCGAAGACGGTTTATTGCATACCTACGAATTGTACAACATGGAACTAAACGCCCAACTTGCCTGCCTCAGTGCCTGCAATACAGGATTCGGACAACTGAAAGGCGGTGAAGGGGTAGTGAGCCTGGCCAAAGGATTTTTCTACGCGGGTGTACCAAATGTCCTGATGAGTCTTTGGTCGGTTCCTGATAATTCTACGTCTGAGATCATGACAACTTTTTATGAGGAGCTAAAGAAAGGGGAAGGAAAATCAGACGCGCTGCGAAATGCAAAGCTGGCCTATCTTGCCTCTGCCGATGAAAATTCATCGGACCCGTATTATTGGGCTGCATTTACCATGATTGGAGATAATGAACCAATTGAAACGGATACGGGTGTAAATTTATGGGGCCTGGCTCTTGTCCTGGTGATAGGTATCCCCGCTTTAATAATCATCGTGAAAAAATGGGCCTAACCGATGGTGGTTTAGCAAACCCCGGATAATTTGTCTGGGGAATTTCACAAATTCAAAACGATCATCCGGTACTGTTTTCTCTTTGCGCGCTGGATTACGAATCCATCAATATTACGGGTGCGCAGCCACCCAGATTTCGCCGTCCTCGAACACTTCTTTCTTCCAGATCGGAACGGTTTCCTTAAGCGTATCAATAGCATATTCGCAAGCTTCAAACGCTGCTTTCCGATGCGGTGTGGAAACCGCAATGACTACCGGTATTTCTCCAATATCCATCGTACCCGTTCGGTGATGAATACTCACATGCAAGGCGTCCCATTTTTGCACTACCTGCTCGGCAATCTTCTTCATCTCTTTTTTCGCCATGGGAGCGTATCCTTCAAATTCCAGCTTTACCACTTTTTTCCCACGGGTCATATTCCGAACGGTCCCGACAAAGACGGTGGTGCCTCCGGCCGACGGGTCAGCGACACTATCCAGCACCTTCTGAGGATTCAACGGCTCTTCTGTTAAGTGAATATCAATCATGCTACCCTCCGCTTACTGGTGGAATAATGACAACTTCGTCATGAGGTCTTACTTCGTAACTGTCTTCCTCATATTCTTCATTTACGGCAAATTTCAAACTTGCCAGCCTGGAAAACTCCGGAAATCGATTGATCAATTCATTTTTCAGTTCCCGGATGGTTGTCTTCTCGGCCAGGTCAATTGTCAACGTACTGCTCCCTACAATTTCCCGCGCTATCCCGTATGCTACAACTTCAATATCCATATTACTTTCTGTTCTCTAAAAACTCAATCAATGACGCCCAGCCTAATTTCACACAATCCATTCTCCCGTCAAAATCTTTTAGTGAGACCAACACATCCAAAGCCTCATCTGACAAGTCTTCGGCTGGCTTCGAATCCTCTAAAAGTAAAATAAAATTTTTGCACATGTCCAATATCGCTTCTTCCGTCTTCCCTTCCACTTTACGAAGCATCAACGATATGCTCGCTTTTGAAATAGAACATCCAATTCCGTTAAAAAATGCCTCGTCAATGACGTTGTTATTCTCCTTTAACCCGATCACATATTTATCGCCACACATGGGATTGTAGGCATCAATCATTGCATCATACTCGCCCTTAAATCCAAAGTGGTATGGGTCCTTGCTTTCCGGAAGTATCTTCCGTTTATATAATTCCTGAAGTTCGTCTTTAGTCATTCCAAAAAACGATTAGCTCCTTTATTGACCGCACCAATCGGTCGACATCCGTGGTGTCATTGTACAAGGAGAATGAAACTCTTGTGGTACCGGCTACCTGCATATGATCAATCAGAGGCTGGGTACAATGCATCCCGGCACGCACCGCAATATGGTCCTTATTCAGAAACGAGGCGACATCATGGGGATGAATATCCTTCAAAACAAGCGATAAAATCCCGCTTCGGTGTTCTGGATCTCCCAAAATTTTACATTCACGGACGGATTTTAATTGTTCGGATGCATAATTTGTGAGCGCATGAAGCTCTTTTTGGGCCTCATTCTTATCATAAGAATTAACGAAATCAATAGCCGCACCAAGCCCGATAACCCCGGCGATATTTGGTGTCCCGGCATCCATATTATGCGGATAGGGCCGGAAGGTTGTTTTCTCCACACCCACCTCATTGATGATGCCGCCGCCATAATTGTACGGCCCCAGTTGTTTGGTAAACTCCGGCCGGGCAAAGAGAACCCCTACACCGAACGGACCAAATAATTTGTGGCCGGAGAATGTCAGGAAATCATAATCAAGCCTTGAAAAGTTGATATCATAAAATGCGGCACTCTGAGCCGCATCGATGACAACCGGGATTTTTCGAGCGTGCGCCATCTGAATAATGCGCTCGATATTATTTATCGTTCCCAGGGTATTGGAGATATGATTAACCGCCAGAATCCTTGTCCGATCGTCAAGCAACGTCTCAAGTTGTTCAAGGTCCAGATCTCCGGATTCGGTCATCGCCGAAACCCTGAATTCGCATGACGTTTCTTTACAAAGCATCTGCCAGGGAATAAAATTGGCATGATGCTCCATCATGGTCGTCACAATATTGTCCCCGTTTTTTAGCCTTGGTTTTACAAAAGACCGGGCGATTATGTTCATGGATTCCGTTACAC
>CAYGOW010000164.1:0-7931 GCA_964351425.1 uncultured Roseivirgaceae bacterium | reverse complement strand
CTCATCCCGGACCCGCAGGTGCCCATTGAAGGTTTGATTCTGATCATATTGATGACAGTCTCCGCCATCAATGACCAGGTCAACATCAAAAGCCGGATTAACCGCTGCGCCAAAGTCAGGGTTGACGGTCAATTCATCATTATCCAGCATAATGGTATACACCTGAGAATATTGAATGGTCCAGAAGGCATGGCTATGGTCCGTGGTATACGCCAGCCGCACCTGATGTGCCCCCTGTCTGCTTCCGGTATCCCAGTGTGCAAGCAGGTCATCCAAGACCACTTTGCCGGTTGCCGGGTTCGGTAAGTAGGGGAACCAGCCACCATATGCAGCTGCATTCGTGGTAACAGTGTTGTAAATCGTGGTTCCACCCGGACCCGGTTCGGCCGTGGTATAAGACTGCGCCGTATTCACTGGCACCCACTGCCCCAAAGCCGTATCATAATATTGAATTTGATAGTGGACATTTCCCGGAGCACCACTATTCAATATCTCTCCGCGGAAATTCACGCTACCTCCCCAAGGCCGATTATTTTGCAACCCAAAGGCAAGAGAAGGTTTGGCCAGATGGGTGAATGGATCAATGTCATCTGTCATGATGTTGCCGATGAAATCAATTCGGTGAGTAGGACCCTCACTGGCTTGTCCTGGTCGGATTTGAACCAACGTATCCAGGCGGTTGCCGTATGTATTCAAGGCATCCGGATCCGTAGTTGAGGGCAAAGAAGACCAGGATAGTACCGCACGAATTTTGACGATATTGGGTTTATAACACGGCTTTAAACGCTTCGTTACGTCAATTGGAAGTTCGACAGCGTAGCACAAGCCTCCATCAGGCAATTGCTGTATGTTATGAACATTCACGGAAGCCGTTCCAAGATATTCATCCCAGGTGCCATTGTTATTCCAGTCGGCCCAAAACGCCACATGTTCATACGTTCCATCATTACACAGCGAACTACCGTAGCCTGCGCTTTTCTTAATCTGGATGATTGCACCCAATTTATCGGTCGCACTATTCAGACCCACACAATGAAGTTCTTCGTAACTCACATTCGCCTTCGATTTTTCGACAGCCTGAAGCAGCTTTGACAAGTCAATTTTTAACTTGGAGAATATCCCCGGCTCTATTTCCATTGAAGGAAAGGCGAGCCCGGTAGGTTGTTGCAACTGTTGCAGAACAGGGAATAATCCACGCTGATCGGGAATATCCTGCTTCTGGTAGGATTTAATAAACGCCTCATTTACCTGCAGCGCGGCGGCTTTTTCCTGTAAAATGTCGCCGGTTAAATCCAGTTTGGGAAGATTGGCTTTTACCAGTTCGGGCTTAATCTGAAGTGATTCGAAAAGGTCACTAAACTTCCACGGCCTGGGGTTTATCTGAATGTGACAATCCTTGCTATTGCCAAATACCGGCGTTGCATTGGGATCTGTTGACGGGATGGTATTCCAGGACAAAACGGCCCGCACGTTGGGAAGTACTGGCGTATTGCACAGTCTTTTGTGTTGCGATTCATCCAATTCGAGATACACCATATAATCCAATGGATGTTGTTTTCCCGGAGGAGAATCGGAAATATCATACGCTTTAAAGGATACATATCCCAGGTCCTCAAACCCGCCTCCCCAATCAATAAAGAATCGAATATGTTCGTAAGATCCGGAGGTACAGAGGTTACCGGAATATCCGGTAGCTTGCTTGACGGTGATGACCGCTTCAAGTTTTTTCTTTTCCGGCAGGTACCCCACGCATGTTAATTCTTCCCAATGGGTAATTCCAGAGGCTTTAATGGAAGCTCCCGTCAACTCACTGGAAAGCAACGTTTGTCGAACAGACATCAGCTCCTTCACGCCAGCCGTGTCTAACTTTGCTACTTTCTTCTTACTCATGATACAGATATTTTGTTAATAATTTCTATATCAATGCTAGTGTGATTTATACAGAAATAAATCACTACTAGTGGTTAATTGACATATAACTATCTGTATATGAGTACTTTATAAATTAAAATTCACTATTTTTAGCTAGCGGAAAGTAATGAGTTTTCCAATATACCGCTACGCTTCTTTGGAGGGCTCAGGCACTTCATAGGGTATCTCGTCCAGAATAATCCGCATCGCTTTCAGGCGCGCCTGTGTTTTCTTGTTGGCTTTGAGAATTATCCACGGCGCTATTTCGGTATTGGTATGATTAAACATCTTCTGCTTATACTCAGTGTAGACATCCCAAAGATCCTGTGCCTTCTCGTCCACTGGTGTCATCTTCCACCGCTTCAACGGATCTGATTTAATATCTTCAAAACGACGTTGCTGTTCCTTTTTATCAATGGACATGTAAAACTTGAGGAGAATAATGCCGTCATTGGTAATCATTTCTTCGAAGTTATTCACCTCATTCATGAATCGCCTATATTCCTCATCCGAACAGAATCCATTAACAGGCTCTACTACGGCACGATTGTACCAGCTTCGGTCAAAAAATACGATCTCACCCGGATTAGGGAGATTATTGATATACCGCTGAAAATACCACTGCCCTTTTTCCTGCATGGTCGGTTTTGGGAGAGCCACCACCTTGTAGTGCCGGGGATTCATATGGTGATTGATACGACGAATCGCCCCGCCTTTTCCTGCAGCATCCCGTCCCTCAAAAAGAATACAAACCCGTTTTTTCTCACGGATCACCCAGGACTGAAGCTTTATGAGTTCGACTTGCAAGCGCTCCACTTCACGCTCATATTTCACATAATTCTTAACCTTTAGCGGCTGGATTTTGCCTTCTCCCTGCAACATCAACTTGATTGCCTTATTGGTATTAAGAAGTTGAAGATCCTTTTCGCTTATTGATGCTTGATTTTCCATGGATTATTCTTGGTTATATATGGAACGGTGAAAGCGCATCACCACATTCGGGTCTGGCAGGACCCGTGTGGCGGCTTCTGCTTTCCCTTCATACTCAAACTGCGATAGTACCGAGCGCATACTTTCCAGACGTGCTTCCTTTTTAACATTGGTTTTGATGATTGTCCAGGGACTGAAGGAGGTGTGGGTCCGGCTGAACATTTGCTCCTTGTAATAGGTATATTTATCCCATAATTCCTGGCCCTTTTGATCCACGGGACTCAGTTTCCACTGCTTTAGCGGATTATCATTCCTGGCGATAAATCGCCGCATCTGTTCATTTTTAGTAATGGAGAACCAGAATTTGATGACATGTACCCCATCTTCATAAAGCATATGCTCGTATTCGGGTACCTGCCGCATAAAACGCTGGTACTGGTCCTCATCGCAAAAGCCCATGACAGGTTCGACCACGGCCCGGTTATACCAGCTTCTATCAAAGAATACAATTTCGCCCGCCTCCGGTAATACCCGGATATACCGCCTGAAATACCATTGACACATTTCCTTGTCGGTGGGCTTGCTTAATGCGACCACGCGCATCGCCCTGGGATTCAGGTGCTCAGCAAATCGCTTGATCGTCCCTCCTTTTCCTGCGGCATCCCGCCCTTCAAAGATGATCGCCACACGCTTCTTTTCGCGTGCGATCCAACTTTGCAGCTTGACAAGCTCGGCCTGGAGCTTTCGTAGCTGATCTTCGTATTCGATGTTGAACTGGATTGTCTCAATACTCCTTCCCCTGCGATCCAGTGCATTTAATAAATCTTCTTTAGATTTTATGGCGTCAAAGTCCTCCTTGGTGAGCTTTTTCTTCTCCTGTAGCTTGTTTTGAAGAGATTTGTCGCGAAGTATAAATTCACTCATAAACCGGTAATTTCACTAAATATCTATACAAGTTACAAAATAGGAAGACATTGAGATTCATTTACAGAGATAAATCAGGTTTTATCCTGTTATTAAGCATAACTCATGTCTGGAAGCAATTCGAGGAAATATGTATTCGCTACCAAGGGATCTGAGATGATACAGACCATCTTGATACAAGTATGATATGTTTGCTGACGGAATTCACATTCGTTTATAATTTATGCGCCAGTTAAGCGTCCAGGTCTTTCCCCCGTCCGTAGAGCGTTCCCAGTCCCAGGTAAAACTGTCCGGCTCAATATCATAGAAACGCATCCTACTAATAATGACCGCCCCGTCCGGTCCTTGTCTCGGAATCGTCTTAAAAATTCGCTTGTCGCCATCCATCTCACCCACGAAATTTATATAGCCGCCGTTATTGTCGGCCCACGCCTGATGCCAACTCCCCGTCTGCGGATTGAATACACTGATACTGGTTCCCTTGAAGCCAGCATACTGACCTTCTATCCCCATAAAATTCTCCTGTAGCACTTTGCCATCCAGTGTCTTCTCAATCCTGTTCTCCCCTTTTCCACCCTCCCAGGCAAGCTCCCATTCTCCTACCCAAAAATCCATTTTGGCAGATTCATCACTCGTATCAGCAGCCGTTTGTCCGTAAACCAGTACCGGCAGGACCAGGCAAGTAAATAGCAGTAATCGTCTCATGTGTTTGTTGATTTGGTTGGGATAAATAATATACGCATTCCTCTCGTCTCCTCTTCATATCCATGAAATATCCCCCAAAAAATCCCCCATTTCGGGCCATTCACTGACGAGAAATGTCACGATAAGGACATATTTCGAATTTATGACATCTGCTTAAGACTATCTGTCGTATTATGTGTTACATATAAAGAACATCAAAAGTGACCATGATTCAAGCAGACACACCGTCCATCTACACTTCCTACATTGACCAGTCAATGACCTATACGCACTACCTGGAAATCAATCAGGACTTAGCCGAAAGAATAAAAACCGGGGATGAAGAAGGTATTGTCTATCCTCAATATATTCCTATTAACAGGCAACGGCTGCGCAGAGGAAACAAACAGGCGCACCCATCTGAAGAAATACGACGAGTACTGGATAAGCTGGATCAGGAGGTCCATTGGTTGGTGCTGACCGAACAATGGTGTGGTGATGCCGCACAAAGCATTCCGTTGATGCATAAAATAGCAGCATTCTCGGACGGAAAACTTTCACTGGGTCTGCTGAACCGTGACGAGCACCCTGACTTGATGGATCAATTCCTGACACGGGGAGCACGTTCTATTCCCAAGTTAATTCAATTGAATAATGCGGGTGAGGTAACGGGCAGTTGGGGACCACGTCCGGCAGCAGCCCAATTGCTGGTGGATCAATTGAAGCAGAAAAATCAGCCGTATAGCGAGGCGCTTCATTCCTGGTATGCCCGGGACCGGTATCAGGAGCTGAACAGGGAATTTGCACAACTGCTCCACACGGCCATTGGCTGATATATTTCACCGGGGCGACTGAGGGTTGTCAGGCAAAATCAATGGTGAAATTCGTTATTTGGCATACCTAATCCGTACAACTGATGTTTGCCGAATTCGATGTGTGGAAATTCCTGGCAGGACTGGGTATTTTCCTTTTTGGTATGTATTTGCTTGAGACGGCCATCAAACAATTGGCGGGCCGTGCCTTCAAGCGTTTTATGCGCCGGCATACCAATAATGTCTTCAAGGCCATCCTTAACGGAACATTGCTCACAGCGCTGTTACAAAGCAGTTCGGTCGTAACTCTTATGACCCTTGCCTTTGTGGGTGCCGGTATATTGTCTTTACGCAATGCTCTCGGGATTATCTTTGGCTCCAACCTTGGCACGACACTAAAGGGCTGGATCGTGGCAGCCCTTGGCTTCAAATTGAATTTTGAAACGTTGTCATTACCCATGATCGCGGTGGGTGCCTTGGTGATGGTTCTCCTGGCTAACTGGGAAAGGATTGCTTCCTGGGGTAAGGCCCTTACCGGGTTTGGTTTTTTATTTCTGGGTTTGGGCTACATGAAGGTGAGCATAGAATACCTGGCTGAATCGGTGGATATATCGGTTTACGCCGGCTATGGCCCCTGGGTATTTCTACTGATCGGGTTTGTCCTGACCGCCATCATACAGTCCAGTTCGGCTACCATGGTTATCGTTCTCAGTGCTCTGAATGCGGGCATTATCCCATTTGAATCTGCCGCTGCCATGGTCATCGGCGCCGACCTGGGCACAACGATCACCGCCCTGCTGGGAGGAATGCCGGGTGCCGCAGCGAAAAAACAAGTGGCTATGGGGCATTTTACTTTTAATCTGGTTGTGGATCTCATTGCCTTTTTGTGCCTTACACCCTTGATCTACCTTGTACGGCATGTCCTTGGCGTCGAAGACGAAATCATGGCACTGGTTGTATTTCACAGTACATTTAATCTCCTCGGTATATTTCTTTTTGTACCCTTCCTCAACCTGTTTGCCCGGTTCCTGGAAAATCGTTTCTCGGCTTCCTCGGATGCTGTTTCCTCCTATATTAATTCATTATCTATTAATGTACCGGAAGCAGCCCTCGAGGGTCTTGAAAAGGAGTCCCTGCAAATGTTGGATAAATGCATCCATCTTCACCAAAAAGTTTTTAAAATCCATTCCGGTCTGTTTACGCGGGAGAATACCTTCATGAAAGAATACCAGGAACTTAAAAAACTGGAAGGTGAGATGTTCAGGTTTTATACCGAATTACAAAAGCAGTCCCTGGGGGATGAGGAGTCCATGCGGTTACATCAGTTAATCCAGGTCATTGTAAACAGCATCCACTCGGCTAAAAGTATTAAGGATATTGCGCCCAATCTGGAGGAGTTCTACAATTCAGGGAAAAAGGAACTGAATGACCTGTTCGATTTCTTCAAAGTCGGCGACCAGTCATTTGCTGATTCAATCCATGCCATTCTCGATAGCGGCAAAGCAGACCTCGAAGAACTAATGCTTCTCTATCGTCAGGTAGAAAAAACTTACAGTGAAGGACTGCATCAGCTATACGATGAAAAGTATCGCAAAAAACTGATTGAAACAGAAATCAGCACAAGTCTGACCTTAAACCGCGAACTGCATTCTGCACGAAAAGCGCTTATTTATGCAGCAGCTAATTACTTCCTAAGCCATGAACAGGCGCATGACTTCGACCGGCTCAGGGTGGCCTGATGTCCATGATAATTATCTTCATCACCCCTGACTTTGATCATTCCTCATTGGGCAGGATTTGGTATCTTTATAGTATCAGATAAGAGATAAAGGATGGAGTGTAAAAACTCCGGTTAGTAATGTTCTCTCTTCCAGAAATCTGGTCAGACTACGGTCTGGTTAGTGGGATGGATGTAAGTCTTTGCTAATTGAAATGGAGGACCTTGTGTTTGAAATGAAATCCTTGAACAGTAATCTGACTCTTTTCAGTTCTACGGAATTGTTAATTGGGGCGGGTATCCTGATCGTCAAAACATCAGGCCCGCCCATTGTCTTTATACCCGTTCCCGTTTATGAAGCACATCATATCCGGTTAATTTCTTAATAAATAGCATCAAATTTATATATCTTAAGGGGTCACGGACATAACCCACCGGACTTTAATCAGCTGCATGAGCCCCTTAGCCGAATTCCTTATCTTTCTTAGTCTGTTAATCACCGGGATTATTGTCCTTATTTCAGTCGTAAAAGTTCACCCGGCTATCGCCCTGGGTATTGCTGCTGTTGTGAGCGGCTGGGTGCTTGGGTTAAGCTTTGAGACCATAGGTTTATCGATATTGGAGGGTATTTGGGGCATCCTAACCGGGATAGGTGTGGTGATTGCCCTCGGCGCTATTTTGGGAAAGCTTATGGAATCATCAGGTGCACTGGAGGTTCTCACACACAGCGTCTTGCAGCTATTTGGTAAAAACCGTCCATTAACCGCTTTGTCCGTCCTGGGATTGGTCGTTGGTATTCCGGTGTTCTGCGATTCCGGTTTTATCATCCTGGCCTCAACGGCAAAAAAAATGGAAGGAGAGTTTGCCTTGCCTAAGGGTGTGGCTTCGGTGGCTCTTGCTGGTGGACTATATTCGGCGCATACACTCATCCCCCCTACGCCGGGTCCGGTTGC
>CAYGOW010000163.1:2018-7959 GCA_964351425.1 uncultured Roseivirgaceae bacterium | reverse complement strand
ACCGAAGAGGTAAACTATATTGCCCGGGCAGGTGACAGGCTATTTACCGCCCTGGATAACCAGGGGATTTTTGTATATGAGGAAATGTGGATTAATACAGGAGTAACCCCTGCAGGCAGCTACGTATCGCTCAACGGCACACAGGCATCCCTGGTAATCGTTACTACCGATGGGGTCGAGGCACGGGATCCGGATGACTTGTCCTTGCTGGACCAGCCGATTTCTGATTTGATTGCTGAACCAGCGGATGCGGTACGGGATGCGGACGGTCAGTGGTGGGTTGGAGATGCGACGAACGGACTCATTTCTGATTGGTCCGGTGTATTTGCTTCATATTCTCCAAGCGGGCCGGCATCTTCCAATATATTTAACATAAGGTATCTCAGGGACTCCATCTACATTCTCACGGGTGGGTTTTCGACGAATGTACAACCATTGGGTCGCGGGACGGGCATACATCTTTTTGCAAACGGAGAATGGGTCAATCGATACAGTACGGCTTCCTTCTCCGGATTCAGTGATTTTACCGATGTGGCTGTCATGCCGGCTTCCGAAGATATCTATTATGCATCCGCCGGCGACGGATTGTTGCGTGTATCAGGAAACACAACGGAGATCATTGATGAGAATACTCCTGGGAGTCCGCTCGTTAATCCGGAAGCGCCCTTTCGCGGTTTGGTTATCCCCGGATTAGCGACGGGTACCGATGGAGTCTGGATGATCAATTATAATTCGCCTACTCCGGTGGTTCGACTCAGTCCGGATGGTGTCTGGACCGCATTTTCCGTTCCCGTTTCATTGGCCCGGTTTGCCGTCCAGATCGAATTATACGGGGACTTGGTGTGGTTACGCATAGCGCCATCACGCGGGGGTGGGATCGTTGTATTCCAGCCAGCGACCAATGAAGCGAGGTACCTGAACATGGCGCCGGGCAACGGTAGTTTGCCTTCCATGCGAGTGAACGACATGCAGCTGGATAAAGATGGGTTCTTGTGGTTGGGCACGGATGCAGGGGTAACGGTAATCGCTAATCCATTTACGATTAGCGGCGACATAAATGCTGTGGAACCGGTCTTTGAAGGCAGGCCACTGCTCATTGACGAAGAAGTCACGGCGATTGAGGTAGACGGAGGAAACCGGAAGTGGATTGGGACCCGCAGTGGTGCCTGGTTATTTGATCCTGCTGCCGACGAATTGATCCTGCGGTTTACGTCATCGGCCAGTCCGCTGCCTTCGGATGATATCATCGCTATTGAGATCGACGGGAAGAAGGGGGAAGTATTTTTTGGAACGCCGGCCGGATTGGTTTCCTACCGGGCGGATGCGACCGAAGGCACGAGTGAACATCAGCAGGTGAAGATATTCCCGAATCCTGTTCGCCGGGACTTCCAGGGATCGGTGGGGATATCCGGACTAGCCAATGACGTTGAAATTAAAATTACGGATAGTGCGGGGCGGCTTGTATTCAGGACGCGTTCGAATGGGGGAACTGCCTCCTGGGACATTACCAACGAAAAATTACAAACCGGAATTTACATGGTTTTCAGTGCCACTTCGGATGGCAGTGAAACATTCATAGGAAAAATAGCCATCATACGCTGATGTTACACAAAACGGCAGGTATTGTATTTAAAGTATTCAAATACCGCGAGACATCGGTGATTGCCCGGATATTCACTTCCGCCTTCGGGGTACAGACCTATATTATTAATGGCGTGCGCAGCAGCCGTAAGGGCAAAGGTAAAATGGCGTTGTTACAGCCACTGACCCTTCTGGACATGGTAGTATATAAAAAGGAGAATACAGATATCCAGCGGATTTCAGAATGGCGATGCGTGGATAGTTATCAGAGTATCCCCCTGGATATCCGGAAAACCGCCATTTGTATGTTTCTTTCCGAAGTCTTGTATAAAAGTGTCCGCGAGGAGGAGAGTTCGGAAGAATTATTTTCATTCCTGCAACATTCCATGAAGATCCTTGATGCCATGGAAACCGGCTTTGAAAACTTTCATTTGCAATTTTTGGTGAAGCTGTCCAGGTTACTTGGTTTTGGTCTGGATTCATCGCCGCATTTTATGATGAGCTTTCAGCCGGAAGAAGAGCCGCTGGTGAGGCATTTGCTGGATAAGTCCTACACCGAACATATCAGGATTGGCGGCTCCTTGCGTAAAATCATCCTGGATCATATTGTCGACTTTTACAAACAACACGTGGATGCGTTGAAAGAAGTGAAGTCGCTGGATATTTTGCGGGAAGTATTTTAAAAATACGACAGACGCGGGAAGAAAGATTCGTTAGATTTGCCATCCTGTCCGAACGGTTGTCAGGGCGACCGGTAAGTTTCCTGCGCATAATCCCCTATTGATGCGCCTGAAGGCAGGTCCGGGGCAGACATTGGGGGCGGCTTCATTCTCCGTCTCAAAACCCAATAATTTTTACCGGTACTATTTGCTATCAAAGTATTAGTTACTATCTTTGCAGTCCTTTTGCAGAAAAATTGTGAGAGGGATAGCAAAACTACGCTTATAAATAAAAGGAAATGTCTGGTATTATAGGAAGAAAAATCGGGATGACTAGCATTTATAGTGCCACTGGGCAGAATGTCCCATGCACGGTCATAGAAGCTGGTCCCTGTGTCGTAACACAGGTCAAAAATGAAGAGTCTGATGGCTACACGGCAGTTCAGCTCGGCTACGGCGAGATGAAAGAGAAAAATGTGCCGAAAGCTTTATTAGGACATTTTGCGAAAGCGCAGACTTCACCAAAGCGTGAAGTTGTGGAATTTCGTGATTTCCGTATGGAATTTGAAGGAGGCATCCAGCTTGGTCAGGAGATCAAAGTGGGCGAGGTATTCGTGGAAGGAGATTTTGTGGATGCCATCGGAACCTCAAAAGGTAAAGGATTCCAGGGCGTGGTAAAGCGTCACGGATTTGGTGGTGTTGGACAGTCTACCCACGGACAGCACAACCGTTTACGTGCACCGGGTTCTATCGGTGGAGCGTCTTACCCTGCGCGTGTATTCAAAGGAATGCGCATGGCGGGACGAACAGGAGGTGGCCGCGTAAAGGTTACCAACTTGAGAGTAATGAAAATAGTACCGGAGAAAAACCTGATCCTTGTTAGCGGATCTATCCCCGGAGCGAATAATTCAACAGTAATACTAGAGAAATAATGAACGTTTCAGTCGTAAAATATACTGGAGAAGATACCGGAAGGAAAGTCTCGCTGTCGAAGGACGTCTACGGAATAGAGCCCAACGACCATGCCATATACCTGGATGTAAAGCAATATCTGGCGAATCAGCGTCAGGGTACGCATAAATCCAAAGAAAGAGCAGAGATCTCCGGATCTACCAGAAAGATTAAAAAGCAGAAGGGTACAGGAACGGCGCGTGCAGGTAGCATCAAGTCGCCGATCTTCCGTGGAGGAGGAACTGTATTTGGACCGCAGCCGCGTAATTACGCATTTAAGTTGAACAAGAAATTGAAGCAACTGGCACGTAAGTCGGCGCTGTCCTACAAAGCGAAAGAGAAGAGCATTGCGATCATAGAAGATTTCACGCTGGAAGCTCCCAGGACCAAGGAGTACCGTAAGATGTTGGAAACCCTTTCGTTGAATGACAAGAAAACCCTGTTGGTACTGGGTGATGCAAATAAGAACGTGGTATTGTCAGGACGCAACATCAGAAATACGAAGATTGTGGCAGCCGAGGCACTTAACACATACGATGTGCTGAATGCAGATACCCTCATTCTGAGTGAGAGTTCAGTAGAGCAGATTGAAAACCTTTTTAATAAGAAATCATGAGCGTATTAATTAAGCCAGTCGTAACAGAAAAAGTCTCTGCGCTCAACGAAAAGGGCAAGTATGGTTTCATCGTAAACCGCAAAGCCAATAAAGTAGAGATCAAGAAGGCAGTAGAAAAAATGTATGGTGTGACGGTAGAAGATGTCAATACGATGAACTACCTGGGTAAGTTAAAGACCCGATACACCAAGTCGCGGGTAATCAGTGGACGTAGTACTTCCTACAAGAAGGCGATCGTTACCGTGGCTGAAGGAGATGTAATTGATTTTTACAGCGAAATTTAAACCGACCTAGAAGATGCCAGTTAAGAAACTAAGACCGGTCACTCCAGGACAGCGATACAGAATGGCGCCAGCTTTTTCTGAGATCACTAAAGCGACTCCGGAGAAATCATTGACCGTTACAAAGAAACGCAGCGGCGGAAGGAACAATTCCGGTAAGATGACCATGCGCTACATTGGCGGTGGACACAAAAAGAAATCACGTATTATTGATTTCAAACGCAGCAAGACAGACGTCCCTGCAACCGTGAAATCGATTGAATACGATCCTACCCGAAGTGCGCGAATCGCGCTTGTTTATTATGCAGACGGTGCAAAGGCCTATATCCTGGCGCCTGAAGGATTAACAGTCGGTCAGGAAGTTATTGCCGGAGAGAATGTTGCTCCGGAAGTAGGAAACTCTTTGCCACTGGGCAAAATTCCATTGGGTACAATTGTGCACAACGTGGAATTGAAGCCAGGTCGTGGCGGAGCGATGGCACGAAGTGCCGGATCCTACTGTCAGCTGGTTGCACGTGAAGGGAAATACGCAACGGTAAAATTACCTTCAGGTGAAACACGTCGTGTACTGGTAACATGTATGGCTACGGTTGGAACGGTTTCCAATTCAGAGCACATGAACGTTACCCTGGGTAAAGCGGGCCGTAACCGTTGGTTAGGCAAGCGTCCTCGTACACGTGGTGTGGCGATGAACCCGGTTGATCACCCGATGGGTGGTGGTGAAGGAAAGTCCTCAGGAGGACATCCTCGCTCAAGGAAGGGACTCTATGCGAAAGGTAAGAAGACCCGTACTCCTAAGAAGTATTCGAATAACCTAATTATAAGCAGAGGTAAGAAAAAGTAATGGCTAGATCACTAAAAAAAGGACCCTATATAGATTTCAGGCTCGAAAAGAAAGTCGATGCTCAGAATGATTCAGGAAAGAAATCGGTGATCAAGACATGGTCACGCCGGTCAATGATCTCCCCTGATTTTGTAGGACACACATTCGCTGTACATAACGGAAACAAATTTATTCCTGTCTATGTGACTGAAAACATGGTAGGACACAAACTTGGTGAATTTGCACCAACACGTAATTTCCGTGGTCACGTAGGTAAAAAAGATAAAGGTAAAAGATAATTATGGAGGCTGTAGCTAAACTTAAAAATGTGCCTACCTCTCCCAGGAAAATGAGACTGGTAGCAGATCTTATTCGCGGAGAAAAAGTGAACAAGGCATTGAATATCCTGAAGTTCGAACCCAAGCAGGGTGCGGCGCGATTGGAGAAGCTGTTGCTTTCAGCCATCGCTAACTGGCAGGTGAAGAATGAAGACGTGGATCTGGAAGATGCGGATCTGTACGTGAAGGAAATCCGCGTTGACAGCGGCCGAATCCTGAAGCGATTGCGTCCTGCGCCACAAGGCCGGGCACACAGAATCCGTAAGCGTTCCAATCATGTCACACTTGTTTTGGACAGCATGACGGAAGCAGCGGAAAGTACAACTGAGGAAAATAACGAAGCATAATCAATAATGGGACAAAAAGTTAACCCTATCGCCTTACGACTTGGTATCATCAGAGGATGGGATTCGAACTGGTACGGAGGAAATACATTCTCCGACAAACTGGTAGAGGACCACAACATCCGTAAATACATTGATGCCCGAATTCCTAAGGGTGGAATTTCGAAAGTGATTATTGAGCGCACACTGAAGCGCATCACACTCACCGTGCACACTGCACGTCCTGGCGTCGTCATTGGTAAAGGCGGATCAGAAGTAGATAAAATTAAAGAAGAGTTAAAGAAACTGACCGGTAAAGACGTTCAGATTAACATCATTGAAATCAAACGTCCGGAACTGGATGCCAAG
>CAYGOW010000163.1:1129-2008 GCA_964351425.1 uncultured Roseivirgaceae bacterium | reverse complement strand
TCTGGGAGGAGCTGAAATGGCTCGTACCGAGCAGTACAAAGAAGGACGTATTCCATTGCACACCTTGCGCGCTGACATTGATTATGCGATTTCTGAAGCAAACACGGTGTACGGAAAGATCGGTATCAAAGTATGGATCTTCAAAGGAGAGGTATACGGAAAGCGTGACCTTTCTCCAAACGTAGGTCTCAGCAATACGGGCGGCGGAGGAAATACTCGTGGCGGCGGCGGCAGAAAGCGCGGCGGCGACGGACCAAAACGCAGAAGAAAATAAACTTAAGACATTTGCCGTCGAGGCGATAAAGTAATAAAGCTATGTTACAGCCGAAAAGAGTAAAATTCAGGAAGAAACAAAAAGGTAGAATTAAAGGAATTGCACAGCGTGGTCACAGAATTGCGTTTGGCTCCTTTGGTATCAAAGCCCTGGAAGAAGGATGGATCACCTCAAGGCAGATTGAAGCAGCGAGGATTGCCATGACACGTGCAATGAAACGTGAAGGCCAGGTATGGATCCGGATATTCCCTGACAAGCCGATTACCAAAAAGCCTGCAGAGGTTCGTATGGGTAAGGGTAAAGGTGCCCCTGAATATTGGGTAGCCGTGGTGAAGCCGGGAACTATCCTATTCGAAGCCGGAGGTGTTGGAAAAGAGCTTGCCCGTGAGGCGTTGCGTCTGGCCGAACAGAAACTTCCGATCAAAACAAAATTTGTAGTACGTAGGGATTACGTTGAAGATTAGAAGATCATGAAAAATTCAGAAATACGCGCATTAAGCCTGGATGAGTTAAAGCAGAAACTTGCCAGTGAGCAGGAAGCTTATAATAAGCTGACCTTTGCTCATTCCATATCGCCGATTGAAAATCCGATGAAAGTCCGGGAA
>CAYGOW010000163.1:0-1119 GCA_964351425.1 uncultured Roseivirgaceae bacterium | reverse complement strand
TCAAAACTGAATTGAGAGCTAAAGAACTCGCAAATTAATTATAACATGGAGTCCAGAAGATTAAGAAAAGAACGTATAGGGCAGGTGGTTAGCAACAAGATGACGAAGTCAATCACTGTAGCGGTCAACCGAAAGGAGAAGCACCCTATCTATGGTAAGTTTGTGAATAAAACTACCAAGTTTACGGCTCACGACGAAAACAATGAATGCGGGATTGGTGATACCGTAAGGATCATGGAAACGCGTCCATTGAGCAAGAATAAGCGATGGAGATTAGTTGAAATTATTGAAAAGGCTAAATAACGATGATACAACAAGAGTCAAGATTAAATGTGGCGGACAATAGTGGTGCAAAGGAAGTGCTTTGTATCCGTGTCCTCGGTGGTACCGGAAAGCGTTATGCTTCAGTGGGCGACAAAATTGTTGTATCCGTGAAGTCAGCCCTTTCATCCAGCAACCTGAAAAAAGGAACAGTCTCTCGCGCAGTTATTGTTCGTACAAAAAAAGAAGTACGCCGTAAGGACGGAAGTTATATCCGTTTCGAAGACAACGCGGCAGTTTTACTGACCCAGAATGATGAACCGCGTGGTACGCGTATCTTCGGGCCGGTAGCCAGGGAATTGCGTGAAAAGCAATTCATGAAAATCGTTTCACTAGCGCCAGAAGTTTTATAATCATGGAGAGAAAGAAAAATAAACAGCCCAAACTACATATCCGAAAAGGGGATACAGTGAAGGTGATTGCCGGTAACTCCCGGGGTAAGTCTGGAAAAGTACTGGAAGTATTGCCTGCGAAAGGCCGTGCATTTGTGGAAGGCGTGAACATAGTAACGAAGCATGTGAAGCCTTCAGCTACCAACCCTGAAGGAGGTATCGAAAAGACAGAAGCTTCCATTCACCTGAGCAACCTGATGCTTGTGGATCCGGCTACCGGTGAAGCAACCCGTATCGGTCGCAAAGCAGATGAGAATGGCAAGCAGCAGAGATATTCTAAGAAAACCGGAGAAATTATTAAAAATGGCTAATCCTAGACTAAAAGAAAAATACCAGGAGGAGATCATACCTGCCCTGAAAGAGAAATTTCAGTACAGCTCCGTTATGGAAGTGCCCAAGATCACGA
>CAYGOW010000162.1:0-7976 GCA_964351425.1 uncultured Roseivirgaceae bacterium | reverse complement strand
AATGAGGTCGGACATCCGGTTAACTACCCGGATAACCAACTTGATTACTGCTCGAATTTCCTGAAAATGATGTTCGCCCTACCTGCTGAAAAGTATGAGGTAGACCCTGTGGTGGCACGCGCACTGGACCAGCTGTTGATCCTTCATGCTGACCACGAACAAAACTGTTCTACAAGTACCGTGAGAATAGTCGGTTCTTCCCAGGCAAGCTTATATGCTTCACTATCTGCAGGAATAAACGCCTTATGGGGCCCGCTGCACGGTGGTGCAAACCAGGCGGTCATTGAAATGCTGGAGAATATCCGCAAAGACGGTGGCGACACCAAGAAGTGGATGGCCAAAGCCAAAGACAAGGACGATCCATTCCGCTTGATGGGATTTGGTCACCGTGTCTACAAGAATTTCGATCCGCGAGCTAAAATCATCAAAAAAGCAGCCGACGATGTCCTGGCGAAGTTGGGCGTAAAAGA
This sequence comes from uncultured Roseivirgaceae bacterium, assembly GCA_964351425.1. Classification (GTDB taxonomy): domain Bacteria; phylum Bacteroidota; class Bacteroidia; order Cytophagales; family Cyclobacteriaceae; genus JAUILA01. The sequence continues at coordinate 7,506 of CAYGOW010000162.1, read as the reverse complement.
CCCGATCCTTGACATTGCCAAAGGGCTGGAGGAAGAAGCGTTAAGCGACGAATATTTCGTAGAACGAAAACTATATCCCAATGTTGATTTCTACAGCGGCATCATCTACCGTGCCCTGGGCATACCTGTAGATATGTTTACCGTTATGTTTGCCCTGGGTCGTCTGCCCGGGTGGATTGCCCAATGGAAAGAAATGCGGGAGAATAATGAACCTATAGGACGACCACGTCAAATTTACGTTGGCGAAAACGTACGAAGCTACGTAGACCCGTCCAATCGATAACACACCACCTAAACAAAGCAGGCCCGTATCTAATTTATCGGCCTTTTTTTTACTATGTCAGAGAACCAAAAACTTCAGGAAGCGGTAGAAAAATCAAAACAGCTTCCCACTCGTCCCTCTAACGAAGAACTCCTTCAACTATACGCGCTTTACAAGCAAGCAACTGAAGGCAATGCCTCCGGCGAACGGCCGGGTGGCTTTGATTTCAAAGCCATTGCCAAATTTGATGCATGGAAAGCATTACAAGGCATGCCGGAAGAACAGGCGGTAAAGTGCTATGTAGACTTTGTAGATGTGCTTCAAAACAAGTACGGGGGATAATTCATGACCTTTTATGACCCGGAAGCCGGCAAGGGTAAATCTATCCTCCCTGAAGAGGAAAGCATCCATTGTGTCCGGGTCCTGCGTCAGAAATCCGGAGATGAAATTGAGGTTTTCAACGGACTGGGGACAATTTTCCAGGCCGTAATTGAAGACGCACATCCGAAAAAATGCAGTTACCGGATTCTGAATCAGCATGACGCGCCACCCGATCCCTACTCGTTTCACCTGGCCATCGCTCCTACCAAAAACATGGACAGGATCGAATGGATGCTGGAAAAATGTGTTGAAATAGGCCTGCACGAAATAAGTTTTGTATCCTGCCATCATTCTGAACGTGTGCGGTTACGTCTTGACCGACTGCAAAAGAAAGCGATTGCGGCCATGAAGCAATCGCGCAGGGCCTTTGCTACCCGCATTAATCCATTGGTTCCTTTTTCTGATTTTTTGGATCAGTGCAGCCCGGACACCACTCGTCATATAGCTTATGTGCCGGCAGCGGGCATATCACCTCACGTAAAAGAAACGAAACCCGGGGGCAATTACATCGTCCTGATTGGTCCGGAAGGCGACTTTTCCACGGAAGAAATAAAGCTGGCTGAATCGGCCGGCTTTACCCCTACTTCATTGGGAAATAGCCGGTTACGTACTGAAACAGCAGGCTTGATTGCCTGTGCCACATTGGCGATTATGCACGCTTAATGCGCGAAAAAAGCATATTTTACTACATATTGTTGCCGTTTGGCGTAAAAAACAGCTTATTGCGTACCTAGAGGTTATATTTTTTAATTTTCCTTGGTTATTTACCTCCTATGGCGCTCAACTATATTTGGTTTGGATTTTTTATAATCGCCTTCATTACCGCACTGGTGAAGCTTATATTTTTCCAGGATATGGAAATATTCCCGGCGTTGGTAAATTCTACCTTCGACATGGCCAAACTGGGTTTTGAGATTTCAATCGGCCTGACCGGAATCATGGGTTTATGGCTGGGTCTGATGAAAATAGGTGAAGAAGGCGGTATGGTTAAAATTCTGTCCCGTCTTGTCGGCCCTTTCTTTTCCCGACTTTTCCCCGGAATACCGAAAGATCATCCGGCTAACGGGGCCATTATTATGAACTTTTCCGCCAATATCCTCGGTCTGGATAACGCCGCTACCCCACTCGGGCTTAAAGCCATGCAGGAAATGCAGGAGCTTAATAAAACGAAAGATACCGCTTCAAACGCGATGATCATGTTTCTGGTGTTAAACACCTCCGGACTTAGCATTATTCCGTTGACCATCATGGTTGACAGGTCACTGGTAGGTGCCGAGCAACCGACCGACGTATTCCTTCCCATTCTCCTCGCTACGTTTTGCTCTACGATTGTTGGGTTAATTGTCGTGGCCATCTACCAAAAAATCAATTTGCTGGATCGCGTTATACTGGCCTATCTGGGTGGTCTGACTGGTTTTGTAGCATTAATTACCTATTATTTTTCGACCATCCCACAAGAACAAGTGAGTGCTATTTCCTCGGTAGCCGGAAATGTGATCATATTTACCCTCATCATATCTTTTCTGGTCCTTGGGTTTCGAAAAAAGGTAAATCTCTTCGAGACATTTGTTGAAGGAGCCAAAGAAGGGTTTGTCATCGCGGTTAAAATAATTCCCTTCCTGGTAGCCTTTTTAGTGGCTATCGGATTATTCCGGGTAAGTGGCGCCCTTGATTATGTCAATGACGGCATGCGATGGGTGGTAGCATCTTTGGGGTTCAATACCGATTTCGTGGATGCCTTCCCCGTAGCGCTCATGAAGCCACTCAGTGGCGGTACAGCCAGGGGAATGATGCTTGAAATAATGGACACGGAAGGGCCTGACACATTTGTAGGCCGCATGGCCAGTGTATTCCGAGGGGCGACGGAAACAACATTTTACATTATTGCCGTTTATTTCGGCTCCGTTAATATAAAGAAGACCAGATATGCCATTAAAGCCGGATTGATCGCCGATGTGGCAGGGATCATTGCGGGTATTTTCTTCGGCTATTTATTCTTCCATTAATTTTTTTACAATCAATTATTTTTTAAACCTATGAGCGACGAAAGAAGAGAAGTACAGAAAACCATATATGACAGTGCAAAAACCCATTTCCTTGGGAATTTTCCGGATAGTTTACCAATCGAACAGGCGTATGTGCACATAGGAATTTACCTGGGCTGGATTATAGAAAAAGAATTATACTCGGAATACTTTGAAGAGGAGGCGGAAACCCAGATCATTCGATTTCGGAGAAAAGAGATCTCCTGTACGATCCTTAGCGAAGTATGGGACGGGTACCTTGGGTTTGAACTGTTCAACAAAGAAGGGAATATGTTCACCTACTACTATTACGGCGGTGGACTGTATCACAGCGATTACAACGAAGTGCTGGTAAAAAAGCTTCCTTCTATCTATCACGTTGTAGACAGCTGGGATCATTATGATAACATGAAACAGCGCATTGATATGCGATTCAGTGACTGGAAAAAAATGATTTCACGCTAAAGGAACGTCGCTCCATTTAAAAAATCATATAAAGGATAAAGAGAATAACCAGTCCGATAGCCACCCATTTTATCCATGGGGGAAATCCGGTAAACTCATACCCGCATATCGGACAGGTTTTCGCTCTGTAATCTACCTCCATCGCACAGGAAGGACATTCTTTAAACTTCATGTCTGTCTAATTTGACTTACCAAATTTGCCCTGAAGCATTTTCAATTTATCCTGTAAATCTCCACCCGGCGTATCCTTTGATCGTTTCTTTCCTGAGGATTTCGATGTATTCTCCTTTTTACCAAAAGGATCTTTCTTCATCGACAGGGCAATTCGTTTACGATTAACGTCAACTTCTACCACGGTGACCTCTACCTGCTGCTGGACATGGACAATGTCTGCCGGGTTTTTTACAAACTGATCTGCCAGGTGACTGATATGGACAAGACCATCCTGGTGAACTCCAATATCCACAAAGGCTCCGAAATTGGTGACATTGGTCACAATACCCGGTAGTTTCATCCCCACTTTCAGGTCAGTGATCTCATGGACCGAATCCTCAAACTTAAAAGCTTCAAACCCTTCACGCGGATCCCTTCCAGGCTGGGCAAGTTCTTTCATAATATCCTCCAGCGTGGGCATCCCAACAGAATCTGTCATATAGTTTTTGAGCTGAATCTTATCCCGCAAGTCCTTATTCTGCATCAATTCCTCAATCGTACAATTCAGGTCGGCCGCCATTTTTTCCACTATCGGGTAACTTTCGGGATGTACCCCTGAGTTGTCAAGAGGATGGCTGGCTGATTTAATTCGCAGGAAACCAGCAGCTTGTTCAAATGACTTGTCTCCAAGTCGGGGTACATTCTTGAGCGCAGCACGATTTGTAAACGCGCCTTTTTCATTTCTGTAAGCCACTATATTCTGCGCCAGTTGTGGCCCTAGCCCGGAGACATACGCAAGCAATTCCTTACTTGCCGTATTCAACTCTACCCCTACCGAATTCACACAACTCATCACCACGTCATCCAGGCTCTTTTTCAATTGATTCTGGTCCACATCGTGCTGATACTGCCCCACTCCTACCGACTTCGGGTCAATCTTTACAAGTTCTGCCAACGGATCCATCAGTCGACGTCCAATGGAAACCGCACCGCGGACCGTTACATCCTGATCAGGAAATTCTTCTCTTGCCACCTCTGAGGCTGAATAAATCGAAGCACCACTTTCGTTAACCATTACCACCATTACTTCCCGGGGCAACCCGATTGCCTGCACAAAGCTTTCAGTTTCACGGCTGGCGGTTCCGTTGCCAATGGCAATCGCCTCCACCTGGTATTCCCTGACCAGGCTCTTCACCGTCTCTGCTGCCTGGGATACCTGCTTCTGAGGGGGGTTAGGATATATGGCTGTATTCATCAGTAGTTTGCCCTGGGCATCCAGAACCACAAGCTTACAGCCTGTTCGGAATCCCGGATCCAGTGCAAGTACCCGTTTCTGGCCGAGGGGTGCTGCCAGCAATAATTGACGAATGTTGTCTGCAAATACCCCAATGGCTTCTTCATCGGCCCGGTTCTTTGAGGCGATCCGCATCTCCGTCTCCAGACTGGGTTGCATCAGTCGTTTGTACGCGTCATGTGCTGCTTCCGTCACTTGTTCGGAAGCCGGTCCGCTACCATGCACAAATAATTTCTTCAGACGCTTAAATGGGTTATTCTCCTCAGGCGCAAGGGTCAGTGCCAGGATCATTTCCTTTTCTCCCCTTCGCATGGCTAATAACCGGTTAGAAGGTACTTTGGCCAGTGGCTCCGACCAGTCGAAGTAATCCCTGTATTTTTCTCCAGCTTCTTCTTTGCCTGACATGACCTTTGAGGTAATGGTGGCTTCCTTTTCGAAGAGCTTCCGGATATTATCCCGCGCCGCGGCATCTTCATTAATCCATTCGGCGATAATATCACGCGCGCCTTGCAATGCCTCCTCTGCGGTTTTCACTCCCTTCTCTTCATCTATGAAATTATTTGCTTCATCAACGGCACCGGCAGACTTCTGCTCAAAAATCATTTTGGCCAGTGGCTCCAGCCCCTTTTCCCTGGCGGTTGTTGCCCGTGTCTTTCTCTTTGGTTTGTAAGGTAAATAAATGTCCTCCAGCCGTGCCATCGACTCTGCCGACTCAATTTCCTTTTTCAGTTCAGGCGTTAGCTTCTCCTGCTTCTCAATGGATTTAAGAATTGCCTGTTTTCGAGCTTCCAGTTCGCGAAGTTGCTCCAGCCGGTCCCTGATCCCGGTCAATACCACTTCATCAAGACTTCCTGTTTTTTCCTTGCGGTATCGTGCCATAAAAGGAATGGTAGCCCCTTCGTCCAGCATGGCAGTCACCGCGCTAACCTGGGAAAGTGTAATAGATAATTCACTCGAAATCGCTTGTGCTATATTCATAAAATAAGGTTTGTCTTGGGCTGACAAAGGTAGGAAAAAGTGTAGCACCTCAGGCGAAACACGGCAAATTCTACATCCACTTTATCACTTTTATCTAAGCAGGTGCACCCACCCGGAATACGATTCTGAACTTTCCGGATTTAACGCATCAAATTCAACCTCCGCCTGATAAAAATATACACCGGGAGGTACCGGAGAATTCTCCAAATTTGTTCCCGTCCATTGAAATGTCTCAGGAGATGTATTATTCTCCCGATAGACCTCTTGTCCCCAACGATTAAATATTTTTATGTCCATGTTTACCACGAAGCGCGTTTGACGCGATGGATCGATTGTCGGATTACACCCCGGGTTTATTGTTTCCTGGTGTATAGCTTTAAACGCGTCGTTGCAGTCATCCCCATTTGGAGTAAATACATTGGGCATTTCGAAATTCGTACAGTTATCAATACAATACTCCTCACTAAATGATCCCACATTGCCAAAATAGTCGATCCCCCGAATACGATAACACCCTTTCAATGAAACATTAATTTCTCCGGATGACTCAAAAAAATGTGAGAATTCCGTATTTGATGTGACGGATAAAAGTCTGTACTCATCCTGTAATGTTGCTTTATAGAATACCTCAAAGTAAGCAATATCAGAATCAGAAGTTTGCCAGCTAATCTGATTTTCCCGTGGGCCCAACTCATTGGAGTACGCCACTTTGCAATCCCGGGTATCGGTTGTAATAACCACAGGAATGGGAGGATTCTCATCCTCAACAGCTGTACAGGCCGTTTGAGAATAATTCAAAAAGGGGCCTGGAATTACATCATTCCCATAATTGCCCCGGGTAAGCACGCGATAACAGTATAACCTGTCAATTTCAATGCCATTGGTAAGCCCTGTATCCGAGTAATTAAATCCGTCCGTAACAGGATCTACACGAACAATGCGTTGATTTACACCCGGGCTATCAATAAAAACATCATGTTTTATTCCGGAAATGATGTTCGTCCATGGCACATCGGCCATCCAGCTTAATGCAATCAACGTATCTGAAGGCAATAATTCCAGCCACACTGTTTCAGCTGTTTTCGAGTAAATAGGGTTAAATACCCCTGATGGACTGTCCATCTGAATTCGATAAGTTTGAGGTTGCCGTTGGGTATCCACCGCCCTATCCATTAATCCGAGGCTGTCGGGAGAGGTGCTATTCACCACAAGGGTATCCACGTTGATGAAGGTGTCAGGAGTATTCTCGCGCTGCAGAATGTATCGCCATGGCCTGTCCAGCTGATTGTCAATAAAAGGTTCTCTCCAGGAGACAATCACTTCTCCATCAATAATTCCCGTATTACTTATTGAAACGTGTGTAATTACAGGTTTATCAGCCGGTATAAAATCAAAACACTGCTCGTCGGAAGCTAAACTACGCTGACCATTTTGAAAGACAGCAACCAGTTTGTAGCAAAGTGTTGCAGCCGGAATAAGATCGCTATCAAGAAATTCAATGGATGACGGACTCGTTTCTCCAATTTTCCGATATCCCGAATTGGACGAGACCCCGACAATACACTGATTGCTTTCGACTGCACTTACCCCGGTTTTGCGATAGATTTCCAGGTAAGCCACTTCCTCACAGACAGACGTGTAATCTTCCCAAGTAAGCAAAATTCCTCCGGGGTCCAGCACGACAGGATTCAGCTCGGGAGGCGGAGCATTAACTCGTATGTTCCAAACGATGAATGATGAAAGTCGGGTTAGGTTCCCCTTGTCCGTAGCCTTGAATATGATTTGATAGGGTAATTGACGGACATCATCACATGACGGGTTCCATCTTATTTGATATTCGTTTGGTCCGCCAGGTACCTCCGTCGATGGTGCCACTATAGAAATTGAATTACTTAATTCGCCAAATATTTCCAGTGTGTACTCGTCTCCATCCGGATCGCTAACAAGCA
>CAYGOW010000161.1:4813-8022 GCA_964351425.1 uncultured Roseivirgaceae bacterium | reverse complement strand
CGTAAAATTCTTCAGCGATTTGAGCATTTCTTTCTCCAGGATAGCAAATCCGCAAAACTATTGGCTGACATCGGGATACAAAATGTGACGATAGCCGGCGATACGCGATTTGATCGTGTTATTGAGATAAAAGAAAATCGTCGCGAAATTCCCGAAGCAGCTCAATTTGCTGGTGATGATACGGTAATGGTGGCTGGCAGCGTCTGGCCCGAAGATATGGAGGTGCTGGTGCCCTTTATCAATACGCATTCACTAAAATTTATCGTGGCTCCCCACGAAATAAATCAAAAATTCATTGAGCGCATTGAGCGCGATCTTGAAAAAAACTGCGTTCGTTTCTCTCAATGGGATCCGGAGGCCTCGGGATCGCCGGATGTCCTTATCATTGACAATATTGGTATGTTATCCAGTTTGTATGCCTATGCGGATTATGCCTGGGTAGGGGGTGCATACGGGCAGGGATTACATAATATCCTGGAAGCCGCCGTCTACGGATGTCCGGTATTTTTCGGGAATAAAAACTATGAAAAATTTCGTGAAGCACGTGATCTGATCAACCTGGGTGGTGCAATTGCCGTGGCTAATTACATGGATTTAAGAGAACAATTTGCTACTTTCAATCAGCGGGATACTTACGCGATCACCAGGGAAATTAACGTGGAGTACATCGAATCAAACCGGGGCGCTACCAGCAAAATAATTAAGTATTGCCAAAAATTATTGGCATGACCGGACTCGTCCTAAAATCGACCGGATCATGGTATGAAATTATCCATGACACCCAAATATATCAGGCGCGCACGCGGGGAAAACTACGCCTGAAAGGGACCAAAACTACGAATCCGGTGGCTGTTGGCGATTATGTCAAACTCGAAAAGGACGGCGGAAATATGATTATTACCGAGGTCCTGCCCCGGGAAAATTATATCATCCGTAAATCTGTTCACAAACGGGACGAATCACATATTCTGGCCGCTAATATCGACCAGGCGTTGATCATCGTTACACTAAAATTTCCGCGTACATCCATTGGTTTCATCGACCGGTTCCTGGTGACAGCAGAATCTTTCCGTATCCCGCAGGTAATTGTTTTCAACAAACAGGATTTATTATCCGCGAAGTTACTCGCAGCACAACAGGACCTGATCAATATCTATGAAGGATTGGGGATTACCTGCATTTTATCTTCGGCCAAAACTGCGCACGGACTGGATGCTTTCAAAAATATTCTTCAGAATAAAAAAACGCTGGTAGCCGGACATTCCGGCGTGGGTAAGTCTACGTTGATCAATACGCTTTCTCCCGATATAAATCTTAAAACCGGCCATGTTTCCAAAATGGTGGAGAAGGGCACACATACCACGACTTTTGCCGAAATGATCATGCTCGACCCTCAAACGTTCATCATTGATACACCGGGCATTAAAGAGTTGGGGCTGGCCGACATTCCTCCCGAAGAACTCTCAGACTATTTCCCCGAAATGCGCAAGGTAAGCCGGCAATGCAAGTTCAATAATTGTCTTCATATCCACGAACCTAAATGTGCCGTAAAAGAAGCCATTGAGTCCGGAGATATTTCAATCAGCCGATACGAAAGCTATCTGAGTATGCTGGAAGACCACGACAACCGCCGCTAACCTGCCCACCCTTCACGGTCCAGGCTGCGATATTGAATGGCCTCAGCTAAATGTTCTATCTGGATATCGTCAGAGTCCGCCAGATCCGCGATGGTTCGGCTTACCTTAATTATCCGGTCGTAGGCCCTGGCAGAAAGCCCAAGTCGCTCCATAGCTTTTTTCAATAGAATATTACCAGCTTTATTGATAACACAAAATTGCTGAACCATCTGAGATGACATCATCGCATTGTTATGAACGTCCGGGAATTCCTCAAAACGAATGGATTGCCTTTCTCTTGCAGCAATTACCCGGTCTCTGATTTCTTTACTACTCTCCGTCTTTCGGCCCGCAGTCATTTCATCAAAGGAGACAGGGGTGACTTCCACATGCAAATCAATTCGATCCAATAAGGGCCCGCTGATTTTACTCAAATAACGCTGAACGGTACCCGGGCCGCACACACAGTCTTTTTCGGGATGATTATAAAAGCCACACGGACAGGGGTTCATACTGGCAATCAGCATGAAATTGGCCGGATAATCCAGTGAAACCCGCGCCCGGGATATTGTTACCTTTCGTGCTTCCATCGGCTGTCGCATCACCTCAAGCACGGAACGTCTGAATTCAGGTAATTCGTCAAGAAACAAAATCCCGTTATGCGCCAGGGAAATTTCTCCGGGTTGCGGATGGCTACCCCCTCCGACCAGGGCTACATCGCTGGTAGTATGATGCGGGGATCGATAGGGCCGCCCCGCTAATAAGGAGGCATCCGATCCCAGTTTCCCCGCCACCGAATGGATTTTTGTCGTCTCCAGGGCTTCATTCAATGTCATCGGCGGTAAAATCGTTGGCAACCGTTTGGCAAGCATGGTTTTTCCCGCGCCTGGCGGACCAATCAGAATAGCGTTGTGTCCACCGGCAGCAGCAATTTCCAATGCACGCTTTATATTCTCCTGTCCCTGGACATCCGCGAAATCCTCCGAATACTGGCTCAGATTATAGAGAAATATGTCGCGCGTATCCACCTTTACAGGGGATATGGGTTTGTTTCCTTCAAGATACGCAATGGCCTCCTCAAGAGTCTCCACGCCAATCACATCAAGCTTGTTGACAATGGCTGCCTCCCGGGCATTCTCTACGGGAAGGATCAGCGATTTAAAGTTATGTTTCCGTGCCTCGATCGCAATGGGCAATACTCCCCGAATCGGCCGTAACCGGCCATCCAGCGCCAACTCCCCCATGATCATATGTTCCGCTAGAGAATCCAGACTCTCCTGCCCGCTTGCCTTCAGCACGTTTAGCGCAATAGGCAGGTCATAGGCGCAACCTTCTTTACGAACATCGGCCGGTGCAAGGTTAACCACCACCCTGTTTCTCGGCATACCATATCCCAGGGATTTGATCGACGCAGTAACCCGGTGCTCACTTTCCTTGACCGAACTGTCAGGTAATCCGCTGATATGAAAATTCTTGCCGTTTTCGATGCTCAATTCAATGGTTATAAGCTTGGCGTCCACACCAAATACGGCAGCACCGAAGGTTTTCGAAAGCATAAAGAGTCGCTTTTTTTATTCCCCCGAAGATGGGCTA
>CAYGOW010000161.1:0-4803 GCA_964351425.1 uncultured Roseivirgaceae bacterium | reverse complement strand
GACAGCATCAAGGAGTATGAAAAGAATTATTCGTGCCGGATAGCCTCAACAGGATCAAGCCGTGATGCCTTCAATGCGGGATAAGTCCCGAAGATTACGCCGATAAGCACGGCCAGGATGGAGACGATCAACAGGGTATTCCAGGTAAAGGCAGCCTGAAAAGGGACGTCGGTAAGGGCCTTGACAATCGGAACAATCACCAGCGTTAACAAAATACCAGCGACCAAACCAATGATACTCCCCAAACCCGAAATAGTAACGGATTCTGACAGGAACTGTACTAAAATTTCCTTGCGTTTGGCTCCAACCGCCTTGCGGATCCCGATCTCACGAATTCTTTCCGTGACAGAAATGATCATCACATTCATGATGCCTATTCCGCCAACCAATACCGAGACACCAACAATTAATCCCATGATGATCCGGAATAATAAAAACCCCCGGTTTACCTGGGAGACACGAAATTCATTGGTCACCACCTCCATGTCATGGCCGCTGCCAAGCGTACGACTCAGCCAGGCATTGACTTGTTCTTCAATCACAGGGACCATGGAAATATCCCGGGCCCTGATCATATATTGCGGGGTGTGGGTGGCTAAATAGGCCGGAGATAGTGCGTTGAGCGAAACCGCCATGGAGACACGATCATTGGGCTGCTGGTTTTCCACCACCGCCGCAACTTCAAAGGAAAGACTGTCATAACGGATTACCTTCCCGGTACATTCCGCATAATTCGTACCATTAAACAGCGCCTCTGCCCCCGAACGATTGATAACTGCCTTATTTCTGCCCGTCTGCTTGGCGGACATATCAGGCAATGCGCCGGCAAGCACTTCTAATTCATCCTCAGGCAAACGATTAATATAACGCACAAATCCGCCAACCGTAGTCGTGTCACCGGCCTTGAGCCGGGTCGCTTTTGTAAGCATGGCTATCCCTTTACCCTGGATCTGCTCCTCCTCAATCATTGACTCAAACCCGGCGTAATCAAGGGTACGAAGGTTGTCTTTGGCCAGCCGTACGCCGTCTACCATTTCAGTTGTCCGCGGGCTAATGCTAATTGTTTCCAGGGAAGTGGTACTTGATATCTGCTCCAGGGCAAATTTTTCCATTCCGTCAATCATGGACAGGATAATCACCAGCGCGGCTACGCCAATCACAATGCCGAGTATTGATAATAGCGTATGGAGGAAATTCTTCCGGACACTGCGCACCGCATCCGCCAACGTGCTGAAAAAACGACCGATCATATGCATGCTTTCCCTAAAGACTGCAGGTTGTGCAGAATGTTACAGCCACCGCCCGATAATTATGATTCAACGACCGATTGTTCGATCAGGAGAATGAGCATATGGATCACCTTGATATGCACTTCCTGAATCCGGTCGGCGTAGCCCTGATGCGGTACATCAATCATTACGTCGGCAACTTGCGCAAGCTTCCCGCCGCCCTTACCCGTAAGTGCCACAACCTTAATCCCCTGTTTTTTGGCCTGTTCGGCCGCCCGCAACACATTGGGTGAGTTACCGGATGTTGAAATAGCTAATAAAACGTCTCCCTCGCGGCCCACGGCTTCCAGGTACCGGGAGAATACAGCATCAAATCCAAAATCATTGCCTGCACAGGTCATATGACTGGGGTCCGCCATGGCAATGGCAGGAAGGCCCCGACGGTTTTCCCGATAACGACCTGTCAACTCCTCGGCAAAATGCATGGCATCACACATGGAACCACCATTGCCACAAGACAATGCCTTATTACCCTTTTTAATAGCGTCTGAAAACAAACGAGCGGCCTGTTCGACCGCCCCAATTCGTTCCGGATCCTTCCGGAAATTGTCCAATACGCTGGCGGCTTCTGCCAGTTCGGACGAAATAATTTCACTTACTGTCATGTATTCGTATGTTTATCAGGCGTTGGGCCTGATTCTCCGGTAGATCCCGCCTCAACTTTCTTCTTTGTCGCTGGCAACTGGGCATCCTGCAGATCGTACAATTTTGCCTTCAATGAATTTACTTCATTCTCCAGCTTGGATTCCCGCTTATTGGCTCCGGTCAACTGAACATTAACCAGGACTACATTGACCAGAAACAACACCATGCCAACCACCGAAAATATGATAATATTGCCTTCATTGAAGATCAGGTTATCGCCGATCACAAAACTATTAATCCAACCAAAATTTGATTCACCCAACAGGATAATCATATAAATCGACCCCCCAATCAGAAGGACATGAAAGATGAAATATATCAGGTAAAAAACGTATTTCGAGGTACTCATTGCTGGAATTGTTTATTCTAAAAGTACAAAACTTTACTAAGTATTCTGCATGGAACTAAGCTTTTTGTACATACCGTTTGCCGCGAGCAATTCATCGTGTGTACCTTCCTCTTCAATGCGTCCATCCTTGATTACAACGATCCGGTCGGCATGCTGAATGGTACTCAAACGATGGGCGATGACCAGCGATGTACGGTTGGCCATCAGGTTGGACAACGCTTCCTGAACCAGTCGCTCCGATTCAGAATCCAGCGCGGAGGTGGCCTCGTCAAGGATCAGAATCGGCGGGTTTTTCAGGACCGCCCGGGCAATACTCACCCGTTGTCGTTGTCCGCCACTGAGTTTCATCCCCCTTTCCCCGATATTGGTCTGGTAACCGTCTTCCAGGTCCATAATAAACTCATGAGCATTGGCAATCTTCGCCGCCCGCTCGACATCTTTGCTATCAATATTCTCCAGACCAAAGGCAATATTATTGAACACCGTATCATTAAAGAGAATGGATTCCTGGGTGACGATCCCGAGCTGGTTGCGCAACGACTGAATCTTATATCCGGGCAGCGGCTTGCCATCCACCAGAATGCGGCCTTCGGTCGGGTCATAAAACCGGGGCAGTAAATCGGCCAGTGTGGATTTCCCACCGCCCGATGGTCCGACCAACGCAATCATCTGCCCTTTCTTTATTTCCAGATTGATATGATCCAGCACTTTCTCCGTATTGTAAGCAAAACTCACATTGTCAAACCGAATGGAATCATTGAAGGATTTCAGCACCTCTGCATCCGGCGCATCCTGAATCTTCGGCACATTATCCACCACACTGAATATTCGCTCGGCTGATACAATCCCCTTTTGAATGCCCGACAATCCCTGGCTAAAGGTCTTTGCGGGTGAAATGATCTGGGAGAATATAGCCAGATAGGCGAGGAATTCTTCCGGACTAAGGCTCGAGGTTTGATTCAGCACCAGCGATCCCCCGTAGTACAGGATGATCAGGAAAATTGAAATACCTAAAAACTCTGAAACCGGTGATCCTAATTCTTTTTTATAGGAATACGATAAGTTGACATGCCGGTAGTAATCGGTTTCCTCATCTACCTTCCGGCGCACGTAGGGCTCTGCCGTAAACGCCTTGATAATCCGCATGCCCCCAAGGGTCTCATCCAGGATGTTCAATATTCTCCCGAGTGATTCCTGGCTTTGTATTGCCCGCTTCTTGAGCCTTCGAACAATCTCCGCCATGGCACCACCTGCCACGGGCAGGACAATAAGGGTAAAAATGGTCAGGTTGAAGGATAGATAAAAAAGGACAATGAAATAGACAATGATGGTGACAGGCTCACGAAAAAGTGACTTCGGACTGTTCAGAATGGATATTTCGACCTCCTGGATGTCATTGGTCACCCGCGACATTAAATCTCCCTTGCGCTGGTCGGTAAAATACCCCAGGTGCATCGCCGTGATCTTGTCATAAATATCCACCCGCATGTATTTCAGAATATCGAGCCGGATCTTGGCGATGAGAATGGCTGAAATATACCGGAAGGTATTTGTAAGCAGGACTGAGATGAAAACCGCCAGGCAGACAAAAAGCAACGCCTCAAGCTTGCCCTCATTCACAATAATGCTGGTAAAATGATGATTAAATAAATCCGTGAAGTAGCCGATCGTAGGCTCAAAGGCCTCAGGCATTGGATCTACCTCTGTCCGGTCACCTTTAAGAAACAGGATCTCCAGTAGCGGAATAAGCAGCGTAATGTTGACCGCGCTGAAAACTACACCTAGCAGTACGAACAGTGCATAAAGTGGAACCCTGGTGCCCAGGTTTTTTGCATATGTGAATACCCTGAAAAACGTTTTCATCGTAAGGGTGCAAATCTACATATTAAAACTCACTTACCCGTACCGGTATGTTCCATCGAACTCCCAGGCTGGTGTAATTGGTGGTTCCACTATACGGCGCATAATCACTGCTAACCTTACGGTACACATGCCCCGCATCAATGAAAAAGTTATGCTTTAGCTGGTAGGTGGCACGGAAACTTCCGTACACTTGCTGGGTACTTACCCCCTGCCCGATTGAGTTGCCATAATTCTGTTCGCGCTCCGTATTTGGTATGAGAATGTCTCCGCCCCAATTGGAGCTCAGTGTATCTAATCCATAATCGGCTACCATGAGCTTTGCCGTCAGGGCAAGTTTCGGAATAGGCTGGTAGCGCGCAATACCAATCACTTCGGTGAAATTGGCACCCCGTGGATGCGCCAGCGGTTGCCAATAGTGCGAATAAGATCCTGATGGGGTATTGTGAGAATAGGCATAAGGCCTTGCCAGATTGGCTTCCAGCTGGAGGTCCAGGTGGTCCAGGCCAAAGGCATTCACCCATTCTCCACCGGCCTGAATGCCAAATTTATTTCCCCACCATCCTTCTCCGGAGGTCAACTCATCAAAGACAAGTTCGTCTACCGTAAATTGTCCGTAGATCGAAAATCCGGGTGTCACCAGCCAGCGGGCGTCCAGTC
>CAYGOW010000160.1:1114-8049 GCA_964351425.1 uncultured Roseivirgaceae bacterium | reverse complement strand
TCAATGCTTGCTCGACGTGCAGCTTTTGCTGATTGCTGAGGAGAATCTGGAAAATCAGCTGGAGCCATTGAGGCAGATGGAAGAAATGGTCAACGCCGGGCGTCGTGCCGAAGTTGAATTAGTAAATCAACAGTATCAGGTTAAAAATGCCGAACTGGAAGCTTTGCGAAGCCGTATTACCCTTACCAATGACAAGGCGATACTTTCCCAGACACTTTTATTGAATCCGAATGAATCCTTTGAAGTGGTTGAACCTACCTGGGAACTATCGCAGTTTGCTTACGAAGATTATGGCAGGGATTCTCTGATCCAGGTGGCCATGAATCAGCGTTCAGACCTTAAGCAAGCGGTGAGTTCTGAGGAAGCATCGAAATTCAACCTTCAATCCCAACGGGGATCCTATTTCCCGTCACTTTCTGCTTTCTTCAGCTATGAGTCCTTTTACAACCAACTTGTCGGAAGCACCGGCAGCAGGAACTTTGAACAACAGTTTTTAACAGATAATATCCGAAAAACCTACGGGGTTGCTCTCTATATCCCGGTTTTTACCGGACTTCAAACCAGATCGAATGTCGTTCAGGCGAAGGTCAACTATCAGAATAGTCAGTTAGAGAAAAAAGGTGTGGAGAATACCGCCAAATTGGAGGTAATTCGCGCCTATCAGAATCTACAGGATGCTATCAAGGCGTATGAGGTGACACGATCCCAGCAGGAGGCAGCCGAACTCAACTTTGAACTTCAATCAGAGCGCTACAGCCTCCAGGTATCCAGCTATGTGGAGTACGTACAGGCAAATACTGACTATGTCCAGGCGAAAGGTGCCTTTGCCCAGGCAAAATACATTCTCCTGTTCCAGGATTTTATGCTTCAATTTGCCTTAGGTACACTTGGAGAAGAAGATATCCCGCAATAAAACACACGTGTGAACCGAGAAAAGGGGGCGAGTAATTCCGCCCCCTTTTTCTATGCTTTTCTATCATTAAATCAATTTTTTAACTAACTTTGCGCTCCCTTTCGGGTGAAAGGGCTTTGCCGGAAATGTCTGGTGAAGAAACATACTAATTAAATTTGTCGTCTGATCGCTCTGTGGCGGCATGTAATGAGAGCGTGTAAAAATTATTATGGCAAACGAAAATAAAGCGGCAGAAGCGGAAAACAAGGAAACCACTGCCAACGAAGAAACCAGTCAGGAAACAAAGGAGCAGAAAGCACCTGTGGCTGAGCAAGCGCAAGCAGAAGAGCCGGTCAATGCTTCTCCTGAACCAGGAGATTTTGATTGGGAAGCTTTTGAAACCAAAGGCTTCGGCGAAGGGTACAACAAAAAACAACGTGTCGAGATGGAGTCGATGTATGAAAATACGCTGACTACCATTGAAGAAAAGGAGCTTGTATCCGGAACAGTAGTGGGCATTAACGACCGTGATGTCATCCTTAACATTGGATTTAAGTCGGACGGACTTGTTTCTGCAACAGAATTCCGTGATCTACCTGATCTTAAAGTAGGAGATACCGTTGAGGTATTTATTGAAGAGCAGGAAAACGCAAACGGACAGTTGGTCCTTTCGCGTCGTAAAGCAAAAATCGTACAGGCATGGGATACTATCCAGGATGCTTACGAGAATGATAAAGTAATTGAAGGATTTGTTAAGCGTCGTACCAAAGGAGGTCTGATTGTAGACATCTACGGTGTGGAGGCATTCCTTCCGGGATCACAAATTGATGTGAAACCAATTCGTGACTTTGATGTATTTGTCGGAAAGGCAATGGAAGTCAAAGTTGTTAAGATTAACTATTCAAATGACAACGTTGTAGTTTCTCACAAAGTCCTGATCGAAAAGGATCTCGAGAAGCAAAAAGCGGAAATCCTGAACAACCTGGAAAAAGGTCAGGTATTGGAAGGTACGATCAAGAACATGACCAACTTCGGTGTATTTATCGATCTTGGTGGTGTAGATGGTCTGCTTCACATTACCGATATTTCCTGGGGACGTATCAACCATCCGGAAGAAGTACTGAATCTGGATGATACGGTGAAGATTGTTGTATTGGATTTCGACGAAGACAAGAAGCGTATTTCACTTGGTATGAAGCAGCTTACCGAGCACCCTTGGGATTCATTGCCTAAGGACCTGGAAGTTGGATCCAAGGTGAAAGGTAAGATTGTCAACGTGGCTGATTACGGAGCATTCCTTGAAATTCAGCCGGGCGTTGAAGGCCTGATTCACGTTTCTGAGATGTCATGGTCGCAGCACCTGCGTAATCCTCAGGATTTCATCAACATCGGAGACGAGCTGGAAGCAGTGGTATTGACGATGGATCGTGATGAGCGTAAAATGTCACTGGGTATCAAGCAACTTACTGAAGATCCATGGGATAAGCAGGATGTGCTTACGAAATACGCAGTAGGTACCCGTCATAAAGGAATTGTACGTAACCTGACCAACTTCGGACTGTTCATTGAACTGGAAGAAGGAATCGATGGCCTTGTTCACGTATCTGACCTTAGCTGGACCAAAAAGATAAAGCACCCTTCTGAATTTGTGAAGGTGAATGATGAACTGGAGGTAGTAGTACTCGAACTCGACGTAGAAAACCGACGTCTGGCATTGAGTCACAAGCATTTGGAAGAGAATCCTTGGGATACATTTGAAAGCGTATTCAAACTGGGATCAGTTCACAAATGTACTATCATCGGATTGAATGATAAAGGAGCTGTTTTGGAACTTCCTTACGGTATCGAAGGATTCTGTAACAATAAGAACCTGGAGAAAGAGGACGGAACGAAGCCAAAAGCAGGCGAGCAGCTTGATTTCAAAGTGGTTGAATTCTCGAAAGATGATAAGCGTATCCAGCTTTCACACAAAGCGGTTTACACAAATCAGGAAATCGAGGCACCCAAGCCGAAGAAAAAATCTTCGCGTGGCGGATCGTCTTCAGCCCCCCGTGCGGAAGCTGAGAAATCAACTCTTGGTGATCTTGAAGCACTGAGCGCACTGAAGGAGCAAATGGAGGATAGCGGTTCCGAACCTGAAAAAGCTGAGAAAAAAGCTGACAAGAAGGAAGAAGCGCCTAAATCCACGGCAGAGAAAGTAGAGGAAGAACTTCCTGAAGGAAAGACTTCTACGACCAAAGCCGAAGAAGGGAAAGCAAAAGCAGACAGTGCAAAAGCTGAGAAGAAAGAGGAAGCAAGCGATGAGTCTTCGGAAGAAGATGAAGAAGATAAAGCTTAATTCTTAATGCGATCTAATAAAAAGAAAGGCGGCCTTAAGGTCGCCTTTCTACTTTATTATTGAAAAGGAGGCGGTAAAAAAGCTTTGAAGACAAAGTGAATATAGTTAGTTTTGCCCCCGTGGTAATGGCGCTGTGGCCGAGTGGCTAGGCAGAGGTCTGCAAAACCTTTTACAGCGGTTCGAATCCGCTCAGCGCCTCTGAAAGCCCCGATATTTATCGGGGCTTTTTTTATAGTGCACCGCTCTTCATTTGTTCGGCAGCATAGGTTGCCGCACGGGCGGTTAATGCCATGAAGGTTAAGGATGGATTTTGATTGCCTGTCGTTGTCATGGCTGCTCCATCGGTTACAAATACATTCTTACACAAGTGGAGTTGATTCCATTCGTTCAGCAAGGAGGTAGCAGGATCTTTTCCCATGCGTACGCCACCCATTTCATGGATATCAAGGCCTGGGGCCTGGCCGGTGTCCCATGCCCGGATATCGTAACATCCCGCCTTCTCCAGCATGGCCACGCCTTGTTCATGAAAATCTTTCATGACCAATTCGTCATTTTCATCGTAGCCAATTGATGTAATGAGTTGCGGCATACCCCACTCATCGGTCTGGTCCTTGCTGAGCCTTACATGGTTTTCTTCTTTCGGAACAGTTTCCCCTTGCATCATCATGTAAATGCTCCATTCTCCCGGAACAGATTGTTGTTTTTTATATTCTTCACCGAATTGCTCTCCTTCAGTCTGACGGCCCCAGCTCATTCTGCTGGCAGAAAAATGGACCTGATAGCCACGATTGAACGGCATGTTTTGTTCGTATACATTTCTAAAATTCGGCATCATGACACTCGTCGGACGCCTGCCTGTATAATACGTATCCATGTATCCGTTGTAGCGCGCCGCAACCTTCCCCCGGTAATTATGGAAGGCTACATATTTTCCTAGAAGACCATTGTCGTTGCCCAATCCGTTTGGAAACCGCTCGGATGTTGAGTTCAATAAAATCAGGTTAGTGTTTAAACAAGCGGCATTCACAAATACCACCCGGGCCTGGTAATCCGTTTTTTCTCCGGTCTTGCTATCAATTACGCGTACACCGCTCGCTTTGCCGGATTCCTCATCATATAAAATTGACTCCACGATGGCATCTGTCTGAAGGGTCATATTTCCCGTTTTCTGTGCCCAGGGAATTGTGGAGGAAGTTGAGCTGTAATAGGCTCCAAACGGACAGCCGCGTTCGCAAAGGCTTCGTGCCATACATTTGCCTCTGCCTTGTTGACGATGGATGTCTTTCACCTCAGTCAAATGGGCGCAGCGGCCAATGATCGGCGTACGGTCGTCAAAATTTTCATAAATAGCGTTTGCAATGTGTTTTTCCACTGCATTCATTTCCCATGGAGGGAGAAATTCTCCATCCGGAAGAGTTTCCAGACCATCTTTGTTTCCGCTGACGCCGATGAATTCTTCCACCCGGCTGTACCACGACGCGATATCATCGTATGAAATCGGCCATTCAATTCCCGCTTTGTCCCGTCGCGGCGCGTCAAAATCAAATTTACTCCACCGTTGTACCTGGCGTGCCCAAAGGAGGGATTTGCCACCGACCTGGTATCCTCGAATCCAGTCAAACGGTTTTTCCTGGATGTAGGGATGATCGGTATCTTTAACAAAGAAATGCTCGGTGGATTCGCCAAATGCATAGCAACGACTTACTACCGGATTTTCTGCCTGTATTTTATAGGGAATTGTATCCCGGTGTGGAAAGTCCCACGGATTTTTGGTAGCGGTAGGATAGTCCTTAAGATGTTCCACCATGCGTCCCCGCTCCAGTACCAGCGTTTTGAAACCCGCTTCACATAATTCCTTGGCGGCCCAGCCACCACTCATGCCGGACCCGATGACGATTGCGTCAAATGTATTTTCTGCCATAGTAAGTTTAATTATAATGCCCAGGCTTTTTCGCCATTGTAGGGGATAATTCCTTTTTGTTCGCCAGGTACCGGCACATAATTCAATGCTTTGGTTGCCCCCGGCTCGGAGGTGAAATAGCCAAAGAGAATGGTTCCCTTTGCCATTGAATAGAAATGGCCGGCTTCTCCTCGCTTACGAGTTGACTCATAAGCTTTAGCCTCCGCCTCCAGCTCTGTAAGCACTTCTGCTTTCTTCTGAGAATCCAGGTCAATGAAGTGTTTTCCGTACTTTTTTTCCAGGTCCAGTTTAAACTGCTGATACCCTGTCAAAAAGGCTGTTTGTTCTTTTGGTGCATAACAGTCCGTAACCATGAGCTGCACAAAATCACCCACATTGGCTGCTTTGGCTCCCGGAACATTCTCCGTGGCAGGCAGTATGGTTTCGGCCAGTTCGTTTAGTAACTCGGTATCTCCCCATTGAAATAATTCATACTTATAGGGGCCCGGATCACACCCCACCAAAAATTGGGGGAGAATAAATGCACCCCCTGCGAGAGCGCCAACGGAGGATAATGCTTGTCTTCTTTTCATACTATTAATCTGTGTTTTATTAAGTCCCTCAACCAGGAAACGCTTTAAACTGTGCTTCTACTATATCTTGCTCGGTATGATTACTCAATTTTGTCTAACTTAAAATATCCATACACATCGTCCAATTCAAGTCCGGTGACCTGATCGCTATCCTGGCGAAAGGTATAATACGTATTGCCGATCGACCACCTGTTTTCTCCAAGATACTTAAGTGTGTCGGAATCATCCTCTTGTATCCGGACAAGCGCGGTTTCATGGGCTTCCAGATCGAAGGAGGTAGATACGCCACGACCGGAACCCTCATAATGACCGGCGTATTTTTCCAGATCTCCGGGGTTCGGTAGGACGGGATCATTTTGCTTACCAAGAATCGCCGATGCAGCAAACATGGAGATGTCTTCAGGCGATACCGGTCCTGTCGTATTAACCAGGGTCACGATGGTGAGATCTTCTTCCGGGAAATAACGGGAGTCGGATAAAAACCCCGGGATTCCGCCGCCATGTGAAATAATTGGGGTTCCATTATAGGATGTAAGTGCCAGGCCCATGCCGTATCGCAACGGAGTTCCGTCACCCAGTCGTGCAGGGGCGATAAGCTTTTGATAGGAAGAGGGGCTTAAAATCGTGTTGGTCGTGTGCAATACCTTGTTCCATTGAAGCAAGTCCTCGACAGTCGAACAAAGGGAACCGGCGGCATAAGGCCAGGTATGATCGAGGTAAGCAGGTCTCACAAGTCCGTTTCGTCCCATGTTATATCCGTGCGCCCGATGAGGACGCAAGGTACTCTTAGAGCAATAATAAGAATCATTCATTCCGGCAGGTTCAAAGATGTATTGCCGGATATATTCCTCATACGTCATGCCCGATACCTTTTCGATAATAAGGCCCAGGAGGAAGAAAGCAGTGTTATTGTATATCATCTGTTCGCCTGGCTCAAAGTCAAATGCTTCTTTTTCGACCAGGCGCAGCAGTGTGTCACGTTCAAACTCAAACGGCGCGATCCCACCAAAGGACCGCATTTCTGTATACCCTTTGATTCCGGAGGTATGGTTCATTAATTGTTCGATCGTGATTTCGCGTCCCCCGGTATTAAAATCAATATAGTTGGTAAAAGGCGCATCGAGGGATAAGGAATCTTTTTCTGCCAGCTGGAGAATAGCGACCGAGGTGAATTGTTGGGTGACAGATCCAATCTCAAAGGACGCGTCCACA
>CAYGOW010000160.1:0-1104 GCA_964351425.1 uncultured Roseivirgaceae bacterium | reverse complement strand
GAACCGCATACTGGAGATCGCCATATCCGTATGGTTTTCGGAGGAGGATGTCATTGCCCTGACGGATACCAATGGAAATACCGGCGACCTGATTACTGTCTAAATAAGGCTGTACAAGCGAATCAATGCGGGTTTCAAGTGGGTCGGCTGCAGTTGATTCCTTTTCTGCTGGGGAGCAGCCAAAGGTCATTAAAAAGGCCGTCACGATAAGCAGGTAAGTCGGGAAATACTTCATACGGTGTCAGGGTTTGAATGAAGAAAGATATTAATAAACCACTCAATCTGCAATTCAAGTTATTCAGAAGGGCTGTAGGGTATTTCGTTTATTGAATAATGGGTAATTAGTTTATCCATGCTAAACCAGGATGCCGGTTGTGACCAACTCCAAAGCAGGTTTCAGGGATCTTTTTTAGCTATTTTTTTATGAGTTTCCAGGTAGACGGGAAGAGCCGCTGATCCATACCAGGGATAAAATTTAACTGCCAAAACATCTGCGGCAATGGCCGGATCTGTTTCCATAAGTTTGGTTGCCTCTTCTTCTGTTGGAACGTCCAGGATGAATAACCCCCGGTACCCTTCGTCATTGGGATAGAAGGGACCGGCGAGTACGAGTTTGCCTTCCTCTGCCAGGCGTCGGATATTTTCCTGGTGACCCTGGAAAAGTTTGGTTTGTTCCTCTTTGGAAGCCGGCGTATATTCTCCGGATACGATCATGACAAATACATACGACTTCATACCGTATTCATCGGCCCCCATTTTCGTGGCAAGTTCCTGATCAAATGTCGGGGATTGTGAAAATATGGGAGAGGCTGCAAGAAGCAGCAGCGAAAGTGTAATGAGCTTTTTCATAAAAGAGATATATTCTGATGGGAATATACCTCTTTTTCTATAAATGGTTTGCCTCAATCGGGATAACATACCGATACTGCCAGGTCACGGGAATTCTCCAGATCTTCTCTGACACTTTCCAGTTTCATTCCGATGGTTAACAGAGCGGTTTTACCCAATGGTAGTCTGAGTGGTGGCGACGGTAGCATGGACAAGTGAAATATTGCTGCTGCTGCTTTTGCCCATCCTGCGGCGCCTGCTGTTGTTGTTGCTGCT
>CAYGOW010000159.1:2734-8051 GCA_964351425.1 uncultured Roseivirgaceae bacterium | reverse complement strand
GCTCAGAGCGCAGACTGCAAGAGACTGCAGACAGTCTCGCCCACGCCTACATCATTACGGATGGTCATGTTGACCTTCCTTATGCATTGAAAAACAGGGGGTTCATCGTCGAGCGCGACGCCGATATCGTCCTTTCCAACGATGGTGATTTTGACTATGAACGCGCTAAAGCAGGCGGTCTGGATGCGCCGTTTATGTCAATCTATATCCCTTCTTCCTACCAGGAAACAGGTGGCGCTAAGGCATTCGCGGATTCATTGATCGATATGGTCGAAGGCATCGCCAGGGTTCATCCTGACAAATTTGCGTTGGCATCAACGCCGGAGGATGTTCGAAAAAACTTCGCGGCAGGAAAGATTTCTCTTCCGATGGGCATGGAGAATGGCGCGCCGATTGAAGACAATATTGACAATGTCGCCTACTTTCATGGCCGCGGGATTCGTTACATCACCCTGACACATGCCAAAGACAACCTGATATGCGACAGTTCTTACGATACCACCCGCACCTGGAATGGCCTGAGTCCGTTTGGCAGGGACGTGGTGCAGGAAATGAACCGTGTAGGTATTATGGTCGATGTTTCCCATATTTCTGATTCTACGTTCTACCAGGTTATGGAACTGACTGACGTTCCTGTTATTGCTTCCCATTCTTCCTGCAGGCATTTTACTCCTGGCTTTGAACGAAACATGTCGGATGACATGATCCGTATCCTTGGAGAAAAAAATGGCGTGATCCAGATTAATTTCGGATCCACTTTCCTGGATGGAAATTCTCAAAAAGTACGAAGAGACATGCAGGCCTACATTGAAAAGAATGAAATGGATACAGATGACTCAACGACGATGGCCTGGGCACAAAACTATATGGAGGAGAATGGCTTCTGGTCGAATGTGAGTAAAGTGGCGGATCATATTGACCATGTGGTGGAAATTGCGGGTATTGACCATGTGGGAATCGGATCAGATTATGACGGAGTCGGAGACTCCCTGCCAGAGGGGTTAAAAGATGTCTCGATGTTTCCCAACCTGATTGCCGAATTACTGGATCGGGGGTATACACCTGCAGACATTGAAAAGATCTGTTACAAAAATGTCTTCCGGGTATGGTCGGCAGTTGAGGAAGCGGCTAACAAGTAATTATCGAGCATGAAAGAAGCTGCATTTGTAAAACAACGTGTTGAGAGGTGGCAGGAATTCGAGCAGCTACTTGAGAAGGAATCCAGGGCAAAACCAGATTTACTGGCCGATCTGTATATCCAGATTACGGATGACTTGTCTTTCTCCAGAACCCAGTTTCCCCAAAGCGAAACAACCAGGTATCTGAATGGGCTTGCCTCGAAAGTTCACCAGGAAATCTATCAGAATAAACGGGAAGACCGCTCACGGATTTGGAAATTCTGGAAATATGAACTTCCGCTGCTTTTCTACGATATCCGAAAACCTCTGTTGTATGCCTTTCTCATTTTTACGGTCTCCATATTCATCGGTTGGATTTCAGCATCCAATGACCCCACCTTCGCACGGCTTATCCTGGGCGATGGGTACGTCAATATGACCCTGGAGAATATTGAAAATGGCAACCCGCTTGCTGTTTATGGCAAACAGAGTGAAGTGGACATGTTCTTTGCTATTACCTATAATAATGTGAGGGTATCCTTTTTTGCCTTTGTCGCAGGGATTGTTGTTTCCATTGGTACCGGATTTCTTCTTTTCCAAAACGGACTGATGGTAGGGACGTTTTTCTCCTTCCTGGCGCAACAGGGACTTTTCGGCAGTTCGCTTCTCATTGTAATGTTGCATGGCACACTCGAGCTCTCCGCCATTGTTATTGCCGGGGCCGGTGGTTTTGTGATGGGCAACAGCATTCTTTTCCCCGGTACGTACAGTCGGCTGGAGTCGTTCAAAAGGGGGGCTAAGAAAGGCCTTAAAGTAATAATAGGCCTTATTCCTGTATTTATAATGGCCGGATTTATTGAGTCATTTTTTACCCGTTATACCATGATGCACTGGGGCATCAAACTGGCCGTGATCCTTCTTTCAGCAGGGTTCATTCTTTATTATTTTGTCATATACCCGATAATTTTACATCGAAATGAGTAGATATTTTGATCTGCATGCAACGCGCAATTTTGGCCGCAAACTAAATGGTGTCATTGAGTTTATCCGATATAACAGCATACCTTTTGGGAAGGCTATGTTGTTTATCGCCGGTCCGGTAATCCTGTTGGGAAGTATTTTGCTCACGCAATTCATGAATCAAACCATCATGCAATCTGTGCAGGTTGCCTCTGGTATGGTCCAGGAAGAAACTTACAGCCCTACAACCTACCTGTCCCTTTTTGGAGGGTTTATCGCAATTTTCATCGGGAGCATCATACTTATCTCTACGGTGTATGAATACATAAAACTGTACGAGGAACGAAAATCAAATAACATTGAAGTCTCCGAGGTATGGCACAGAGTCAAAACAAATATGTGGGCAATACTCCTGTCCTTCATTCTCTTTGGTGTCATCGTATTTGTCCTTTATATGATATCGATCCTGTTCATCGGCCTGATGACCATGATCCATCCGGTACTCACTATTTTAGGCATTCTGGCATTGATAATCGGCATTCTCCTGGTAATGGCTTATTTCATGCTCGTGATCTTTATCCAGGTGTACGAAGCAAAAGGTCTATCCAATGCCTTTAAACGTGCTACTTTCCTGATCCGGGAACACTGGTGGAGCACGGTAGCCATAATTTTCGTTACGTCTTTTCTGCAAAGCACCATCTCAACCATCTTCGTGATACCGATGTATGCGAATATTATAATCTACACCATGCATTCCATGGAGACCGAGGTGTTACAGGAGCCATCGATGTGGTTTGAAATTGTCAACTACTTTTCTTTGGCTCTTTACCTGGTGGCAAATTATATACTGTATGCCATCCCGCTGCTCGGCGTTGCGTTTCAGTACTTCAATCTGGCCGAGAAGAAAGAAGCCAAAGGTCTAATGGATAAATTGGATACCTTCGGTGTGTCCGATACCTCCACTGAAGATGAAGAACACTATTAAATTCGTAGTATATATCGTCCTGATCCTTAGTGGCATTTTTCAAGGGGCGCGGGCACAATCAGATACGTTGGCGCCGGCTTCACTGACACCTGCCGTTGTTCCGGAATTCCGATATCCTGATGACGACCGGATAAATGAATTTAAGCAGGATGAGGATTTTAATTACTTGAATCAGGCAGCTCCGGGCCAATCCCTCTGGGACCGGTTTTGGGCTTTTATCAATCGACTGTTCAGTTACCTCTTTGTTGGCACAAGCAGCGGCTATTTAAATCTCTTCATCCGTCTGTTCATATACGGGATCGCTTTGTTTGCCATCGGATATTCACTCTATAAGTTGTTATACCTGCGCTTTGTAAAAACAACCACAGCAGCGGAAGAAGAGGGGCTTGGACTCCAGATAACGGAAGAAAATATCCACGCGCTTAACTTTGATGACTTACTACAGGAGGCGTTGGAGAATCATAACTGGCGTCTGGCAATCAGAATCCGCTACCTTCAAACATTAAAATTTCTGTCGGATAGTGAATTCATTGCCTGGGAACCTTATAAAACGAACCATGAGTACAGCTATGAAATAGAGCAAATTGGGTTACGCCAGCAATTCGAACGAATAAGCTACTATTTTGATTACGCGTGGTATGGAGAATTCGATGTCAATAAGGAACATTATGATCGTGTAGGGGATATTTTGAATGAAATGAAAGGGAAAGAATGACACCGGGCGAACGAAAATATATCCTGATTCTTGCCCTGGCGATGGTCGCCTTTGTGCTGTTCCAGCTCTTCGGCAAAAAGCCATATGACTGGACCATTACACTCTATTCGGAAGACAAGAATCCTTTTGGAACGTATGTGCTGAATGAAACATTGCCTGACCTCTTTACGAAGATTGACAAGTCCTATTCGACCATTTATGAAATGGCTGATTCTACCTACCAGAACCTGCTCATCCTGACCACAGGCTTTTATATCGGCGATGAAGACCGCGATGTCCTGCTGACACAGGTTTCAGAAGGTAGTAATGTTTTTATAAGTGCCGGTGATTTCTCTTTTGAACTTGCAGATACGCTGGGCTTCGAGATTTCAGATTATGAAATTGATGCGCCGTTATTTGAACGCAGTTCGGAAAACCCCGACAGCATAACTCTATCCCTGGCCGGGGGGTTCAACGATCCGGGTGAATACACATTCCCGGTCGATAACATGTACTCCCAGTTTGACATTATTGACTCGACCAATATTCGCGTGATTGCCGTGAACGATGCCAATAATCCGGTGATGATCCAGGTGCCATTTGGAAAAGGAAACTTTTACTTTAATTCGACCCCCCTGGTATTTTCCAATCATTTTCTGCTGCAGAAGAATCACCACAAACTTGCAGGCCAACTACTTTCTTTTCTTCCGCAGGAGGAGGTCCACTGGACGGAATACTATATGGTAGGAAGGCCAGAGTCAGGGTCCCCGCTACGCTATGTGCTCTCTGAAGAAGCCCTTTCCTGGGCCTATTACCTGATTATCATCGGCTTGTTGCTATTTATGATATTTGACGCGCGCAGAAGACAACGAATTATACCGGTGATCACTCCACTACGAAATACCTCCCTGGATTTTGTGCGGACAATCAGTAATCTGTACTTCCAGCACAAGGATCATAAAAACATTGCGGATAAACGGATCAGTTTTTTCCTCGAACGAATTCGAAAAGCATATTTTCTCCAGGATTACCTGCAAGGCAAAGTACTTTATGAAAAAGTTGCAGCCAAGTCGGGACACTCGCCGGAGGAAGTGGAAACGCTCTTCAGCACGATGTATTCAATCAGGCAGAAGCCTTCTATTTCCGAAGATGAATTAAAAAGACTCAACACATTAATTGAAAATTTCAGACTATAATAAAATGGATCAGCACGAAGAACAACAGGGCGAATTCAAAAACCGGGTCGACCTTACCCCACTAAAAGAAAGTGTAGATAAAATACGAGAGCAGATCGGGCGTGTTATAATCGGCCAGCACCAGATGGTCGACTTATTCATTACCGCCATTCTTTCTGATGGACATATTCTCATCGAGGGCGTACCCGGGGTAGCCAAGACATTGAGCGCGAAATTACTTTCCCGCATTATCCAGTCCGATTTCTCCCGGATACAATTTACGCCAGACCTGATGCCTTCGGATGTGTTAGGAACATCGGTTTTCAATCAGAAGAGTGGCGAATTTGACTTCAAAAAAGGGCCTATCTTTTCGCAGCTGGTCCTT
>CAYGOW010000159.1:0-2724 GCA_964351425.1 uncultured Roseivirgaceae bacterium | reverse complement strand
GTCCTTATCGATGAGATCAACAGGGCGCCGGCCAAAACACAAGCGGCTTTATTTGAAGTTATGGAGGAACGACAGATAACCATAGACGGAAAAACCTATGGCATGGACTACCCCTATTTTGTTATGGCAACCCAAAACCCGATTGAACAGGAAGGCACCTATCGGCTGCCTGAAGCTCAGCTCGATCGTTTTCTCTTCAAGATATCGGTCACCTATCCTTCCATGGCCGAAGAGGTGACCATTCTCCAGGGCCACCAGCAACGAAAGGATGTCCAGCCCCTTGACAACGTTACACCCGTACTCACACCAGAAGAGGTAAAGAAGTACCGCGACCTTATCCACCAGATCCACGTGGAAAATAAGCTATTGGAATACATTGCGGGCATCGTAAATGAGACCAGGAATATGCCGGATATCTACCTGGGGGCGTCTCCAAGAGCTTCAATCGCCATTCTGCGTTCTTCCAAAGCCTTTGCCGCCATTCAGGGGCGTGATTTTGTCACGCCGGAGGATGTTAAAGCCATGGCGCTACCAGTCATGCGGCATCGCATCATCCTTTCTCCTGAAAAGGAGATGGAAGGATTCAGTCCGGATGAAGTTATTAAATTGGCCATCGATCGCGTTGAAGTGCCCCGTTAAATGAAAGTATTCCGGTCACTATATCTTAACAACCGTTTCTTCCAGGCACTGATCCTGCTGATAACCCTATTTGTTATTGGCTATTTCATTCCCCAGGTTCTGGTTATCCCGCGAATATTATTTGTGCTGTTTGTGGTGTTAACCATTGCTGATATAGGGCTCCTTTTTTCAAAGAACAAAGGCGTTTTGGGCCGGCGGTTTACCCCGGAAAAACTCTCAAACGGAGATGATAATGAAATACGGCTGTATGTAGAAAATTCCTATCCGTACCTGGCCAAGGTTAGGATCCTGGATGAAATACCTCATCAGTTTCAGCGGAGGGACATTCATTTTGACCTGGATATCCCTGCCCGCCAAAACAGAGTACTGACCTATCATCTGCGGCCTGTCAAGCGGGGAGAATATTCGTTCGGACGAATCAATATATTCATCAAAACGATTATTGGTATGGCGAGCCGGAGGTACAAATTTGAGAAGGAACGCATGGTGCCCGTATACCCATCCTATATCCAGATGCGCAAGTATGAGTTGATGGCGATCTCCAATAACCTGGTCGAACAGGGGGTTAAAAAAATACGCAGGATTGGCCATAACATGGAATTTGAGCAAATCAAGGAATATGTGCCAGGCGATGATTTTCGAACCATCAATTGGAAAGCTACCGCCCGCGCCAATCAATTGATGGTCAATAACTATCAGGACGAAAAATCCCAGCAGGTGTATTCGCTGATTGATAAAAGCCGTGTCATGCAAATGCCCTTCAACGGTATGACCCTGTTGGATTATGCCATTAATGCCAGCCTGGTCATATCCAATATTGCTATTCGCAAGGATGATAAGGCCGGACTAATCACCTTCCAGGATAAAGTGAGCAGCATTCTCCCTGCCAGCAAGCGGAATAAACAAATGCACCTGATCATGGAAGCACTGTACAAGGAAAAGACAGCATTTCGGGAAGCGGATTATTCAAGACTCTATGCCACCCTTACACGCAAGTTGCATCAACGAAGCCTGCTGCTCTTGTTTACAAATTTTGAGACCCTCTCGGGCCTGGAGCGACAAATGCCCTACCTGAAGCGAATGGCTAAATCTCATCTGCTGGTTGTAATTTTCTTCGAGAACACCCAGGTGGAAGAATTACTGGAGAAAACCCCCTCTAAAACCCGTGAAATCTATGACAAGGCCATTGCGGAAAAGCTTGTTTTTGAGAAACACCAGATTGTCCGGGAACTCCGCCAGCACGGGATCCATACGATTCTGACTGCCCCGGAAAACCTTACGGTGAATACCATTAACAAATACCTGGAGCTAAAATCAAGGGGACTCATCTGAATCCTTATGACATGGTGTTAACCGTTGGCAACAAGCCTAAGAGACAACCTGCAATAAATTAAATGAGCGGAAAAATAATAAATACAGCACCGAATTCAGGTGACTTTCCTGAGATTCATTTTGGAGAACATTTCACAAGCCGATTGTGGGTTGAATTCGAGGATAATGATTTTGAAAAATGGTACGGATGTTTCCCAAATATTTCAAGACAGGGTTTCAACAACGTATTGATTGATAGGAATAATAATTCAGCATTTGTTGTTTCAAGTGGAATAGGATATTTAATAAATATTACGACAAAGGAACTGATATTTAAAACAGAGGAACATCCTTTGATTGAGAGTGCAGTACTTACTGAAAAACCTGATTATTTCATTGCTGGAACATTTTATAGCGTTTACGTATTTGACTCTGAGAAGCTGATAAAAGAAGTAACTCCCGACTTTATGGTAGACGGAATTTATTTTAAAACTCAAGAGGATAGAAAAGTAATTGGTGATTTGGCGACAGCAGAAAATCAATACGATTTCAATGTGGACTTCGAGTTTGATTTGGAAACATTTGAGTTGACTATGAATAAAAAATTTCAACGGAAACGAATTGGTGCTTTTGAGACTGTTAAAGTCGTTGATAAGGATTATAAACCTTCGCCAAACTTGATTCAAAGATTGCTTCAAAAAATTGGACTTAAAGTAAAAGACTGATTTTATAATAATATACTGAGATATGATATTATTGAATGATAAAGGCCAG
>CAYGOW010000158.1:0-8130 GCA_964351425.1 uncultured Roseivirgaceae bacterium | reverse complement strand
GATTTCTATTTTCTGGAAATGAATACCCGGCTTCAGGTAGAACACCCGGTAACCGAATGTATTACCGGCCTGGATCTGGTCCGCGAGCAAATTCGAATTGCCGAGGGGCATCCGCTTCATTTTTCTCAGGAAGATTTGCGTATTCATGGCCATTCGGTTGAGTTGCGCGTCTATGCGGAAGACCCGGCCAATAACTTCCTGCCGGATATCGGCACCCTTCATACGTACGTCAGGCCGATGGGACCAGGCGTCCGGGTAGATGATGGCTTTGAAGAAAAAATGACCATTCCCATCCATTATGATCCGATGATTGCAAAACTCGTGGTTCATGCAGAGGATCGTTCAAAAGCATTGGACCGCCTATCCCGGGCCATCGATGAATACATTATTTCCGGAGTACAGACTACCCTGGCATTTGGTAAATATGTTATTCATCATCCGAATTTCAGATCCGGAGATTTTGATACCAAATTCGTGGAAAAACACTTTTCACCGGAGGTGTTACAATCTCCCCCTTCAGACGAACAAATTGAAATTGCATCAGCCATGGCTGTATTATTACGACGCAGCGCAAAGAATGCCTCCGGTATGTCTTCTGACAATGCTCACCAGACAAGTGAAAATCGCTGGAGACAGCGCGCCTGGAAACCCTGATTATGGCAGAAATTCTCCCATTTCGCGCCTGGCGGTATAACCCGTCATTGACACAGGATATGGATGCATTGACTTCCCCTCTGTTTGATGTGGTTTCAGCCCGGCAGCGGGAAAAACTTTACCAGGAACCTCTGAACAGCATTCACCTTTCGGTGCCAAGAGGTGACCAACCCGCCCGCAGTGCCAGGAAAAAACTAGAGGAATGGAAAGCAAATAATATTATTTGCCAGGACCCGATTCCGGCCATTTATGTTTATTTCCAGGAATTTTCACTGCCTGGTTCCCAGGAGGTTTTTTGCCGAAAAGGGTTTATCTGTAATATCCGTGCATATGACTGGTCAGAGAATGTCCTCCTACGACATGAAAATACTATACCCAAAGCGGTGAATGATCGTATAGATATTCTGGAGGCTACTCAGCTAAATGTCTCCCCCACCCATGGACTATATACCGACCCTGAATTCCTACTTGAAAAATACATGGATGAGTCCATGATTAATCCCGTGTATGACAACGAGGATTATCAGGGAGTCCGGGACCGGCTGAGCATCATACAAGACAAAGAAGTAATTGAAAAATTCATCCATGTCCTAAAAGACAAGCCGGTAATCCTGGCCGATGGACATCATCGTTACGAGGGCTCGTTGAAATACCGTAAACGAATGACCAGGCAAAATCCGGGACATACGGGCAAGGAAGGATATAACTATCACTTAATGTTCCTTACCAACACGGAAGCCCATGACCTTAGAATACTCCCTACGCACCGTGTGATTCAGGGACTACCCAATTTTAACAAAGAGGAGATCCTTGCCAGGCTTCAGGATGACTTTATCCTCAAACCAATTGAAGAACCGCATATGCTGCCGGATATTATGGCGGGTAAGGATTATGCCTTTGGTTTACTCTTTGGCGACGAAGCCTGGAAATTGCGGTTAAAACCGGAACGATGGCGGGATATTCCCTGGGCATTTCCTGATATCATCAAAAAACTTGACCTCACTGTCTTGCATTATTTTATTATCGATAAAGTACTGGGGATACCCGGCAAAGATCAACGTAAATCTCCTTACGTGGTCTTTGACCGAAGTTTTCCGGACTGCCTGACGCAAGTTATTCAGGGAGAAATCCAAATGGCGGTCATAACAAATGAAATCTCTATGGAGGAAGTCAAGGAGGTTTGCTACAGTGGATTTACGATGCCGCAAAAATCTACTTACTTTTACCCAAAAGTAATCTGTGGCTTTCTCTTCAGTTCAATAAAAGATGGTGAATTTCAACAAACAGCTGATCCTTGCCTCTAATTCGCCACGCCGGAAACAAATTCTGCTGGATGCCGGATTTGAGGTTCGTGTCGTAGCGAATCAAGTGAATGAAGACTACCCGCAAGATTTGCCTCTTTCGGGAGTTGCGAAATACCTGGCAGAAAAGAAAGCGGCTCAATTTACAGAATTAGCAGCCGGCGATGTGCTGATCACCGCGGATACGATTGTTAAAACGGAGAATGAAATTCTTGACAAGCCAAAAGACTTTGAGGAGGGGTTGCATGTCATTCGGCAACTTTCCGGCCGATCCCATCAAGTGATCACCGGTGTCTGTATCCGATCCGTTGAATTGACGAAAAGCTTTGATTGTACCACCACGGTTCATTTTCGCCCGATCAGGGAGGAAGAAATTCACTATTACCTGAACACCTATTTTCCTTATGATAAAGCGGGTGGGTATGGGATTCAGGAATGGCTGGGTATGGTGGCTATCGAACGAATAGATGGCTCCTACTTTAACGTTGTAGGCTTGCCTGTACATCAAGTATATGAGACACTGACGCGGTTCTTTTCCGACTAATACTTAGTATTGTACCTCATGACAGCTGTTGCGAAAAAGATCCTTATCATCCAAACCGCTTTCCTCGGCGATGTTGTCCTGGCTACGGCTGTCATTGAAAGTCTGAAAAGTGCCCTGCCAGAGGCACAGATTGACTTTCTATTGCGTAAGGGCAATGAATCATTGCTGGAAAATCATCCATTACTTCGAAAAATATGGGTACTGGACAAAAGTGCCCGGGTAAAGAATACCTTTCGTATGATTCAGAACCTTAGAAGTGAGAAATATGACCTGGTGGTTAACCTTCAGCGTTTTATGACTTCCGGACTACTTGCTGCGTTTTCCGGAGCCCGGGAAATCCGTGGGTTTAAGAAAAATCCCTTGTCCATCTTATTTTCAAAGTCCTTTCGGCACGAGATTACGGTGGATGGACAAACACATGAAATTGAGCGTAATCACGCAATGATTGTGGATATAGCTCCTCAACTGCATAAGCCGAGGCTTTACCCACTCGAGAAGCACGAATCGGAAGGAGCAATCTTTCGGTCAGAAGCGCCTTTCATATGTATCGCCCCTGCCTCGGTATGGTTTACCAAACAATGGCCCATACAGAAATGGGTTGAATTTCTTAATTCAATTCCCAATCCCCTGACCGTTTATTTTCTGGGTGCCCCGGGAGACAGCGAAATGGTCACTGCCATTCGTGAGAAGTCTACCAACAACCGGCTGACGCTAAAAGACCTTTGTGGCAAGCTGAGCTTGCTTGGATCGGCAGCACTCATGCGAGGTGCCCGGATGAATTACGTAAATGATTCCGCCCCTTTGCATTTGGCCAGCGCGGTTAATGCTCCGGTGACGGCTATATTTTGCTCTACAGTTCCGTCATTCGGCTTTACTCCACTCTCAGAGAATGCGGTAATTGTTGAAACCCGGGAAAATCTTCGTTGCAGACCTTGCGGTTTACACGGTCATCGTGCATGTCCGGAAGGTCATTTCAATTGTGCATTGACGATTGATAACAAGGAGTTACTGAATAGAATTAGCTGATGGAAGAGCGAAAAATATCGGGAGTGATTATCACCTTCAATGAGGAGAAGAATATCAGGCGTTGTCTGGAATCTATGCTTCCCGTGACTGATGAAATAATCGTGATAGATTCTTTCAGTACGGATAAAACCCAATCCATTTGCCGGGAATTTCCGGTTAAATTTATTCAACATCCTTTTGAAGGTCATATTCAGCAAAAAAATTATGCGATGGAAATGGCATCCCATGACCTGGTTCTTTCACTCGATGCAGACGAAGAACTATCTGCAGATCTCCAGGCGTCCATTCTCAAGGTTAAAAAGTCGGGAAAAGACAGAGCATACCGTCTGAATCGGCTTACCTCCTATTGCGGGAAATGGATTCATCATTGTGGCTGGTATCCTGACCGAAAGATCAGGCTCTGGGACCGACGCATTGGACGCTGGGGTGGTGTGAATCCGCATGATACGGTCCTATTGGATGCCGGCATTCCGGCTGTTAACTTATCCGGAGACATGCTGCATTACACTTACCATACCATTGGCGAGCATATTACGCAGATGAACAAGTTCTCTGAAATCGCCGCCAAAGAAGCACATAAGCGAAATAAGAAAGTGTATCCCCTATGGCATCTCGGCTTCTACCCTGCCTTCACTTTTTTCAGGAATTATATTTTGAAAGCCGGTATTCTGGACGGATATTATGGCTTTATCGTTTGTAAATACAGTGCCTACTATCGTTTTCTTAAATACAGCAAGCTGGCTGAATTACGTAAAGGCAAAGAAATCTGATGCGTGTTTTACACATTAGTTCCGAAAAATCCTGGCGTGGGGGTGAACAACAGATCGCATACCTGATTCAGGGTGCCGATCATGTAAAGCACTTTGTGTTTTGCAGAAAAAATTCTCCTTTTGAGACATATTGTCAACAGAATAACATTCCGTACGTCGCTGGAGTATTTCATATCGGAGGAATCCTCTCATCCGCAAATCGACTCATACAATACTGCCGCTCCAATACTATTGATGTGATCCACTGTCATACCGGAAAAGCCCATTTACTGGGCTATCTGGCGATTCGGATGGGTTCAAGAATTCCCATGGTCGTGAGCCGAAGAATTGCGACACCACCCTCCCAATCGTTTTTGACCAAAAAACGATACAACCATGACTTGGTAAAACGGATTATTTGCGTATCTGAATACATCAGAAAAACCATGTTCGCATATCTCGACAATCCATCCAAAGCCATTACAATACACAGTGGTATAGATACAACAAAATTTAAAGCACCTGGCTTTACATTACTGGAGAAGTTTTCCCTATCCACCGATACACGAATTGTCGGAACCATTGCTGCATTGACCGCCGAAAAAGACTTATCTACATTCCTTCGCGCCGCAAAAAGGGTCATTGAAACAGAAGAAAATGTTCACTTTTTCATTGTTGGGGGTGGAAAAGAAGAGAAGATGTTAACCGATCTGGCACGGCGCCTGGAAATTTCATCGCACATTACCTTCACAGGTCATGTGGATAATCCGTATGATTTCCTCCAGCAATTTGATATATTCATGTTCACCTCGGTCAATGAGGGACTGGGCACATCCATTCTTGATGCTTTTGCCTGTCGCATACCCGTAATCGCCTCCAAAACCGGAGGCATCCCGGAGATGGTTATTGATGGAGAAACCGGTCAACTGGTACCCCCGGGTAATGCGGATGCATTCGCCAATTGCGTTATAAAAAGCCTGACTCATGGGGCAGATACGGCCGAAATGGTCAAGAATGCAAGTAAACTACTGGAGAAGTTTACCTTCAACCATATGGCCAGGCAAACGGCCGGTTGCTATCAGGAAGTGCTTGCAGAAAGTCATTCTATCGGCTAGCAGCAGATAAAAATGACTTCCTGTAGGTAGTCGTGTTATAGCCAATCCGCACCTGACAATCATCGTTACAATGCAACAGGATGCTAAAGATTCGTTCAGGTGAAGAATCGGATCGGAAAATATTCGTAATTCTATTCCTCGTCAGCTTCCGTATCCTCAGAAGATGACCTGCCACTACCAACCGATACCTGGTCACCATCCTTAAGACGTTTGGAAACAATCAAAAACGGACCACTGATGACTTTTTCTCCTTCTTCAACACCACTAAGTATTTCAATATTATCAAAGTCACTGATACCGGTCTCCACTTCACGTAATTCCGCCCTTCCCTCTACCAAAACGAAGACTACTTCGCGTGCATCCTGCTGTATGCTTAATGAAGAAGTACTTTCCTGTCCCGACACGGATTTTTCATCCCGTGTGGTTACAGAGGCTAGCGGAACTGCCAGAACATTATCCTTCTTTTGAGTAATGATATCCACACTAGCCGTCATACCCGGACGGAAAGGGAACCTGTTTCCCTCGCGTACAAGATCGTCGTACGAAGAATTAAGGATGCGAATCTTTACTTCGAATTCTGTTACCGCATCAGGTGTTGCCTTATCGTTCGCCGTATTCGCAATCAAGGTCACAATCCCTTTAAACTCTTTATTAAGGTGAGAATAGGAGTCAACATCAATAATGGCCGTATCACCCACAGACACCCGAATAATATCATTTTCATTGACATCAACCCGAACT
Organism: uncultured Roseivirgaceae bacterium; assembly: GCA_964351425.1. GTDB lineage: Bacteria > Bacteroidota > Bacteroidia > Cytophagales > Cyclobacteriaceae > JAUILA01. Next base: position 2,000 of record CAYGOW010000158.1, on the reverse strand, counting down.
TCCATTTTATCAAGGTCAGCAATACGCATAATTTCAGTACCCTGAAACTGCTGGGTTCCCAGAACTGTTTCTCCCTGTTCCACATTTAACTTAGAGACAATACCGCTCATCGGGGCTGTCACAGTGGTTCGCCTCAGATTTTCCTGGGCTTGTGATAATGAAGCCTGACTACTCTTGACAATGTAGTTAGCTGCCTGCAAAGACTGTTCGGCTGACTTCAGGTCATTTTGGGCAATCTCATAATTTTGCTGGGCCAGCTCCCATTCAGATTCGGATATCACTTTCTCCTGATAAAGCTTCTGCTGTCTGTCGTAGTCGAGTTTGCTTCGTTGAAACGTTGCTTTGGCTCGTGCCAATGCGGCCTGCGCAGACATTTGGTTAGCTTTCTGCTGGTTCAGAGATGCGAACGACTGCTCAACAGCTGCTTCGAAATTATCCGGTCGCACTTTTGCAAGTACCTGGCCTTCAATCACCGAATCGCCTTCCTCAACGGAAAGCTGAATCAATTCACCCGAAACCTCCGGGCTCAGGTTGACTTCAATGACCGGCTGTACCATACCGGAAGCACTTACCTTCTCGGTAATGGAAACTTTCGATATTTCTGCGACCTCAACTTCAAGAGTTCTTTTAGCACCGATCCATCCTTGTGAACGTGCGACAAAGATGAAAATGATCAATATTACTACTACTCCAAGTATATAATAGAGCCAACGATTGGAATTGCGTTTTTTTGCCATAACTATAATTCAAGGGGTTTTCCCTGGTAGAAATCAAGAATTTTTTGTTTAAAAATTAAATCGTATTTCGAGCGGACCAAATCTGATTGCGCCTGAAAATATTGCGTTTCTGAGACCTGGTAATCAACGAAATTTACCGCACCTATCTCATATCTTCTTGAGATAACGCGAAATGCCTCTTCACGAGCCTGTACCTGCACCAATGATGCGTTGTATGATTTTGCCGCTGCCTCAACGTCATTGTAAGCTTGCTGTATCTGTTGCCATAACAAGTATTTTGTCTCACGCTCGTTAACCACAGCCTGCTGATTCGTGATTTTAGCACGTTCGATATCATATCGTGTAGCAAACCGGTTGAAAATTGGAATACGGAGTCCAAGTGATAACGTAGTACTGAGGTTTTCATTAAACTGTTCGGGGAAACCAAAAGGCTCTACTGATGTATTTGGTACGTTAATGGTCGTCACGACAGGCTCCCCGGTCGATTGAACCTGCCCTATTTGTTGCGTCACAGGGGTTGAGGTTCCATCCGGAATAATTCGCTCGTCGCGGATGTTAGAGAAGTTGGTAAACATACTCGCGGAGAGTCCCAAACTTGGATAAAGTCCGCCTTTGGCTACCTTGACGCCGGCTTCTGCGCTCATAACGTTAAGTTCAGATGCTTCCACTTCGGGCATGCTATTAAGTGCAATCTCATATATTTCGTAAGCCGACAACTCCATTACCGGATTCGCTGAAACTTCCATTTCAGGCACTTCTATATCCACATCTTCTTCCGGTGGTAATTGCATGGCCAATTTCAATTGCAACTTCGCTTGTTGGTATTCGTTTTGCCTGCTGACCAGGTTAAATTCATTGGTCGCTCGTTGTGCCTGTATATCAAGTAGATTAGCTTGGGGAAGGGCTCCTGCTTCTACCTGTATCCTGGTGAGGTCTACCTGCCGCTCAGAGGTGGTAAGTTGTTTTCGGGCATTTTCCATCAACTCCCGCGAAAAGAGGACATTGGTATAAAACCCGATTATGTTCAGGATTACATCATTCTCCGAAGCCTTTAAATTCATCTCGCTTGCACGATATGAATATTCATTCTGCTTTAACGCATTATGACGGGTAAATCCACCGAAAATGGGCAAATTAGCTGACCCGCTCATATTCGCAGAGTTAATTTGCTGGTTGACAAAGAGGTTGGAAGTCGGGTCAATGGATCGCCCCCAGTTTCGTCCAACAGATCCGTTGGCATTGAGGTCAGGCAGAAACGCCATT
>CAYGOW010000157.1:0-8154 GCA_964351425.1 uncultured Roseivirgaceae bacterium | reverse complement strand
TGCTGACCAGAGGTTTCAAATCCCGTTGGCGAAGCATTGTTCAGGTAACTATGTAAAAATTTATTGCTTTTCTTGTCCATGTTTCGATTTATAAAGGAATATTTCCGTGTTTCTTTCTTGGGAGTGTGTCCACTTTGTTTTCCAGCATTTTAAATGCCTTGATTAGCTTGGATCGGGTATTCTCCGGCATGATCACCTCGTCGATATAGCCGCGATGTGCCGCACGGTAGGGGTTGGCAAACTTCTCGGTATACTCATCCACTTTTTCCTGAAGCTTTGCTTCCGGATCTTCCGCAGCCGCAATTTCCCGCCGAAATATGATTTCCGAAGCCCCCTTGGCACCCATCACCGCAATTTCTGCCGTCGGCCAGGCGTAATTCATATCGGCACCAATATGTTTGGAGTTCATCACATCATAAGCGCCTCCGTACGCTTTGCGTGTAATTACAGTCACCCGAGGAACCGTGGCTTCGCTGAATGCATAAAGTAACTTTGCTCCATTCGTTATGATCCCGTTCCATTCCTGATCCGTTCCAGGCAGGAATCCGGGCACATCTTCCATCACAAGCAACGGAATATTAAAGCAATCGCAAAAACGCACAAACCGTGCCCCCTTAACACTGGCCTGAATGTCAAGCACTCCCGCCAGGGAGGCTGGCTGATTACCGACAATTCCAATACTCCGGCCAGCGAGAAAACCGAATCCGACAACGATATTCTCCGCGTAGTTCTGATGTACCTCCATAAAGGAACCATTGTCAACGATCTTTTCAATAATATCCCGCATATCGTACGGTTGATTCGGATTATCGGGTATAATATCATTGAGTGCAGGTACCTTGGCGTCCAGTGCTCCGTCATAGCTCGCAGGAGGTGCCTGTTCCTCACAGTTCTGTGGTATGTAAGACAATAATCGCTTGATATGCTGGATACAATCGACCTCATTCCGACAAGCAAAATGGGTGACCCCACTTTTCGTACTGTGCGTACTTGCTCCGCCTAATTCCTCGGCAGTTACATTTTCCTGGGTAACGGTTTTCACCACATTGGGGCCTGTAACGAACATGTAGGAAGTATCTTCCACCATAAGGGTAAAGTCTGTTATGGCGGGAGAATAAACCGCTCCGCCTGCGCATGGCCCCATGATCGCCGATATTTGCGGAATGACACCGGATGCCCGGGTGTTTCTGTAAAAGATATCTGCATACCCGCCGAGTGAGGTTACCCCTTCCTGAATCCTGGCACCTCCGGAATCATTCAATCCAACAATCGGCGCACCGTTTTTCATGGCCAGATCCATGATTTTAACAATCTTTTCGGCATGGGTCTCTGACAACGACCCGCCAAATACGGTGAAGTCCTGCGAATACACATAGATCATCCGGCCATTGACTGTACCATAACCAGTGACAACCCCATCCCCCAGGTAGTATTGCTTATCCAACCCAAAGTCCTTGCAACGGTGCATGACGAATTTGCCAATTTCCTCAAAACTTCCTTCATCCAGCAAAAGATCAATTCGCTCCCGGGCGGTCAGCTTGCCTTTGGCATGCTGTGCCTCAATTCGTTTGGGTCCGCCCCCCAGAAGGGCTTCCTGATTTTTCTTTTCTAAGAGTTTGTATTTTTCTTCCTTAGTCGGAAGTGTATAGATGCGCTTATCCGTTGATGTCTCCTTCATGACTGGAATTTGGTTTGATCAAATATAGGCAAAATGCGGAGGAGAATAGCCCCCGTACAAGGGGAATTCCTATCCCTGTATGTCGCACCAAGATATCTTTTTCTTAAATTCACCCCCATGACCAACTCAAATCCCATTGCCATCATTGATTGCGGCACCAACACCTTCCATCTCATGCTGGCTGAGCTGTCTGAAAAAGGCGCAAAAATTCTTCACGCTGAGAAGAAACCTGTGAAAATAGGTCAGGGTGGGATAGAAAACCGGATAATTACAGAAGAGGCACAGGCCCGTGCTCTGGCATGCATTAAAGCATATGCCTCTCAAATTAAAACGGCGGGTGTAACGGAGGTCAGCGCATTCGCCACAAGTGCATTTCGAAACGCGCGCAATGGGGAATCCCTGCGCGACCGAATCTTTGAGGAAACCGGGATCCATATTTCGATCATCCCCGGCGATGAAGAAGCAGGATTGATTTATGATGGGGTAAGATATGCCCTGGACATCGGGGAAGCACCCGGACTAATCATGGATATTGGGGGAGGCAGTGTTGAATTTATCATTGCTACCCAGGAAGAGATTTTATGGAAGCGCAGTTTTGAGCTTGGAGCCCAGCGGCTTCTCGATCGATTTTTTGATGATGATCCCATTCCTCAATCTTCTGTTATCAGGATGCACTTATCACTTGCAGAAGAATTAAAGCCGTTAACAGAGGCTATCTCCATCCATTCTCCAGCCACGCTTATTGGTGCCTCAGGAACTTTTGATACGTTAAGTATAATGTATCAACTCGCCCAGGGACAACTCCTAGATGATTCATCCCCGGAACTACCCCTTACGATAAATGGCTATTACCAGCTGCATGAACAATTGATCAACTCAACGCGGGAAGAACGATTAAGGATGCCAGGTATGGTCGAAATGAGGGTTGATATGATCGTTGTGGCCTCCTGTCTCCTTGATTTTGTATTGAAGATGTCTGGCATTGAAAAAATCCGGGTATCGCAGTATGCCCTGAAAGAGGGAGCCATGGCAAGAATGATAAAATCATGAGGCGCGTTTGCCGGGGGGTGAGAATTTTTATCTTTGTGACGTGAAAGACAAACTATACACCGAAGAAGAACTCAGAACGTTTACGCGAAAGATATTTTTGCAAATGGGCTGTCCGCAGGCCGACGCCACATTGGCCACGGATGTGTTACTGCGGGCTGATCTTCGCGGGATCGATTCACACGGCATCGCACGTTTGATCGGATATGTTCGCCTATGGGAACAAGGGCGGATAAATGCCACCCCGTCCATTCAGGTAATCCATGAGACACCCAGTACGGCGGTTGTTGACGGTGACAGCGGACTCGGACTGGTCGTAGCTCCCAGAGCCATGGAAATTGCCATGGAGAAAGCTGCCCAATCGGGAACAGGGTGGGTTGCGATACGCAACTCCAACCACTTCGGAATTGCCGGATACCATGCCATGATGGGCCTTCAAAAAAAGATGATTGGGATGGCACTTACCAACGCAAGTCCCCTGGTTGCCCCCACATTTTCCACCGAACGAATGCTCGGAACCAATCCCATTGCCGTGGCAGTTCCTGCCGGTAAGGAGCCTCCTTTTGTTGCTGATATGGCCACGACAACTGCAGCAAATGGCAAACTTGAGATTCTGCAGCGGCAATCCAAAAACGCGCCGCTGGGCTGGATACAGGATAAGGCAGGCCATCCGTCTGCCAACCCGCACGAATTAAAAGAAGGCGGCGCGTTGCTTCCGCTGGGTGGTGACCGCGAACACGGAAGCCATAAGGGATACGCACTCGGGGCACTGGTGGATATTCTATCTGCCGTACTTTCCGGAGCCAACTATGGTCCGTGGGCTCCGCCTTTTGTAAGTTTTTTACCTATGGCAGATGATCCCGTTGGGGCCGGACTGGGCCACTTTGTTGGCGCCATGCGAATCGACGCCTTCCGGCCCGCAGAAGAAGTCACCGAACATATGGATAATTGGATTCGGCGATTCCGGAATGCAAAAGCAGTTGAAGGCAAGAAAGTACTGATTCCGGGAGATCCCGAACGCGAAATGGAAGCGGAAAGGACCCATAAAGGAATACCAGTCCTTGCTAAAGTAGTAGCGGACTTAACCGAGGTGGGTAAAAAATTTGATATTGAGTTACCCGAAGGAAAAGTAATCTAGAAGGAAAAATAAACCTGAAATACCCAGGGTGATCCGTAAGGACTTGATGACGAATGTGTAAGGTCGTACATGGCAACCAGGTTTATGGCCCCGCGAGCTCCTAATGGCTGCGAAATACCACCACCTGCCAATACCCTGGAATAGGAATCCCTTGTATCCAGCAATTCTCCTCCTGTACTGAAGAAATAGCGGGTGTAATTGATGTAATCATATTGCGCCTGAAGGAAAAACTGGCGGTAAATATTATACCTGGTGAACATCAGGAACCCATATTGATTATCCGACTGGTCTATATTATTATAATTGACATAGGTATAGTTTATCCCGGCACCTACAGACCACTTTGGGGTGAGCATATAACCTGCAATAGGGGACAGAGAGACAAAGAAGGAATTACTTCCGCCACCCAACCCGAGGCCGCCTCCAAAAAACACGCGGTCCCGGAATGAGGGACCATCCTCAAAGGCTACATCCTTTTGACCAAACACCATGGTCGAAAAAAGGATGCCGAAACTTAATAGTGCTATTTTTTTCATTCTTCAACAATAATAAAAAGATCCTCTGACTCCTTCTTCATCAGGTACTTTTCCCTGGCAAATTTCTCCAGCAGGTTATCATTGCTCAGTAATTCATTCCGCTCCTGCCTTACATCCGCGATTTTCTCCTGATAATATTCCTTTTCATCTTCCAGAGAATTCAACTTTTGTTGCAGCTGAAACTGAGTAATGAGATCGTTGTTGTCAATAAAGAGAACCCAGAGAAAAAACAGGGCCCCGGTAATGAAGTAAAAATTCTTGGTAAACTTCGGTAGCTTCTTCATATGCAAAAAAATATGATTGAATTTACTAAAAATATTGGAGTTCTTTTGACTCTGATACTGAAATTTAATTTTTTATACAACCCCAGAGTTTCTGGCAGCTCAATCTGTAAAAGGATCCAATAAGTCCAACACTCCGGTTTACAACAAATGAATTGCCCGTTACAGCATATAAAAATGGCCAATATTAACTACTAAAAAGAGCAGTAATATTGGCCAATGTCATACGCAATAACCTAATTTTCTAAAAGTTAGGACCTGGGAAATAGGCTGTTTCTCCTAGTTCCTCCTCGATGCGTAGCAACTGGTTATATTTCGCCATTCTGTCTGATCTGGATGCAGATCCTGTTTTGATCTGACCGGTATTCAATGCCACTGCCAGGTCGGCAATGGTGTTGTCCTCGGTTTCACCGGATCGATGCGACATCACGCTGGTATAGCTATTAGACTTCGCGAGATTCACTGCATTAATAGTTTCGGTAAGGGATCCGATCTGATTCACTTTGATAAGAATTGAATTGGCAATATCGTTATCAATGCCGTCCTGCAATCTTTTCACATTGGTCACGAATAAGTCATCTCCAACGAGTTGGACTTTTTCGCCTACCCTTTCAGTAAGTTTTTTCCATCCATCCCAATCGTCTTCTTCCATACCATCCTCAATCGAAATAATAGGGTATTTATCGACCCAGCTGGCCCAATAATCAACCATTTCATCCGAAGATAATTTCTTTCCTGTAGAGGCGAAATGATACATCTTAGAACCGGCATCATAGAATTCGGAGGAAGCTGCATCCATCGCGATAAATATATCCTCGCCTGGCTTATATCCCGCTTTTTCAATGGCCATCAGTACTACTTCAATGGCTTCCTGATTCGATGCAATGTTCGGTGCAAATCCGCCTTCATCACCTACGTTTGTAGAGAGGCCCTTACCCGAAAGAACCTTCTTCAGATGATGAAAAACCTCTGTTCCCATCCGGAGGGACTCAGAGAATGTATCCGCCTTTACTGGCATGACCATAAATTCCTGAAAATCGATGGCATTGTCTGCATGGCTGCCACCATTGAGAATATTCATCATGGGTACAGGAAGCGTATTGGCATTCACGCCACCGATATATCGGTAGAGCGATTGACCGGCAGTTTGTGCAGCTGCCTTGGCAATGGCAAGGGAAGTACCCAGGATCGCATTGGCACCGATCTTTGACTTATTCTCCGTCCCATCTGTTTCGAGCATAATCTTATCCAGCAGGTTCTGGTCGAATACAGGAAACCCTACCAGTTCGGCCGCAAGAATATCGTTGACATTTTCTACTGCCTTCAATACACCTTTGCCCATGTACATGGATTTGTCACCGTCTCTAAGTTCGACCGCCTCATGTTTTCCAGTGGAGGCACCGGAAGGTACCGCAGCACGTCCAAGGACTCCCTGGTCGGTAATAACATCAACTTCAACCGTAGGATTGCCGCGGCTGTCTAGAATCTGCCGGGCATGAATATGTTCTATTAAACTCATTATTTCGTTTATTTAGTGGATTTCATTAAATCAATAAATTCATCAAAGAGGTACCGTGAATCATGCGGGCCAGGTGATGATTCCGGATGATACTGTACGGAGAATGCTTTTTTATCCTTAATCCGTATGCCGGCCACCGAGTTGTCATTAAGGTGAATATGCGTGGAAACCACAGCGTCTGATTTTTCTATATCTTCCGCCGATACCACAAACCCATGATTTTGAGAAGTTATTTCACTCTTACCTGTGACCAGGTTCTTGACAGGGTGATTCAGGCCACGGTGACCATGGTGCATCTTGAAGGTACTGATACCAGCCGCCTCGGCAAGTATCTGGTGTCCCAGGCAAATCCCGAATACGGGTTCATTTGGTTCAAGAATATTTTTTACGGTTTCCACCGCGTATTCCATAACGGCAGGATCACCGGGTCCGTTCGAGATGAAATATCCATCCGGATTCCAGGCTTTCATTTCTTCGTAATTGGTTTTGGCCGGAAATACCTTGCAATAACATCCCCGTTCTACCAGGTTTTTCAGAATACTTGTCTTAATTCCGAGGTCAAGAACGGCTACCCGGTAGGTTGCATCTTCTTCATTCCCGACAAAATAACTTTCTTTAGTAGACACCTGTGTCGACAATTCAAGTCCTTCCATGGAAGGAACTTTCTTTAATTCTTCTTCCAGTTCATCCGGAGACAACTCAGAGGAAATGATGGCATTCATTGCACCTTTGTTCCGGATGTGACGTACCAGCATACGGGTGTCCAGATCAGCTATACCCACCACATTATGTTTTTCCAGGTAGCTTTGGAGACTCTCAGTAGCCGTCAGACGACTGAACGTATATGAATAGTCATTAACGACAATCCCTTTAATCTTAGGGCCCGCGGATTCCTGTTCCTCGTCCAGCACTCCGTAGTTACCGATATGGCTGGTCGTATTGATAATTATTTGTCCGTAATAAGAAGGGTCTGTATAAATCTCCTGGTATCCGGTCATGCCCGTATTGAAGCAGATTTCGCCGCCGGACGTGCCCTTTTTACCGATCGCTGTTCCTTCTAATAAGAGTCCGTCCGCCAATAAAAGGTAGGCCTTTTCCTTTTTTTCCTGTTTCATGTAGTGGTTAGGTTAGTCAAAGTGAACAATAACAGTAGGGAATTCTACGTATCGGGATACAAAAATAAAAAAAGGGATTGGAAAACCTCCAATCCCTTTCGTTTTATCAAGGACAAATCAATTATTCCTTATCCTTTTTTTCTTCCGAATCATCTTCTCCCTTATCGGATGAAGCCTCTTCGTCTGTTTTAGCTTCAGGTGCTTCTTCTTCTTTCTCAGCAGCAGGTGCTTCTTCTGTGGCAGCAGCTTCAGGTGCTTCTTCTGTCGAAGCTTCTGCTTCAGGAGCGCTCTCTGCAGCTTCTTCTGCTTTTACCTCTTCTTCAGTCGCCGCTTCAGCCGCCTTCGCTTCTTCTGCTTTCGCTTCCTTCACGTCAGCCGTAGCCGTTGCTGTTGATTTTTTTCCGCCACGTCGGCTGCGTCGAGTCTTCTTCGCTGGCTTATCCTGCAGCATCAGTTCGTTATAATCCACGAGCTCGATGATACACATATCCGCATTATCCCCGAGGCGATTACCTGTTTTCAGGATGCGCGTATATCCTCCCGGACGATCTGCAATCTTCTGGGCTACTTCATCAAAGAGTGTTTGAACTGATTCCTTATCATTCAGATAAGAGAATACCACCCTGCGTGAATGTGTCGTATCATCTTTTGCTTTTGTAAGCAAAGGCTCCACATACTTTCTGAGTGCCTTTGCTTTGGCAACCGTAGTCGTAATTCGCTTGTTTACGATCAGGGATGATGCCATATTGGACAACATCGCTTTTCGGTGAGGAGCGGTTCGGCTTAAATGATTTATTTTCTTCCCGTGTCTCATGATTCTTATTCTTCTTCGAGTTTATA
>CAYGOW010000156.1:2573-8177 GCA_964351425.1 uncultured Roseivirgaceae bacterium | reverse complement strand
ACTGCAAATCCAAGATTCAAAGGATCAGCACCAGGCGTCCCGATCGCACCAAAGTGGGCTTTGCCAACATGAATGGTATGATAGCCATGATCCGATAGCAATTGTGGAAGCGGCGAAGCGTGAACGGTATAAGGCTGTCCGGCTACAGGGGAAAGTCCGTTCACATTCCATGGCGGAAATCTCAGGACTTCATCCGGCCGGTCAGTAGGAATATTCTCACGCAATGTCCAGTTGGTCACCCGGTGTCGTGCGGCATTCATTCCCGTGAGTAAGCTAATCCGGGAAGGCGAACAAACGGGTGTGGCGTATGCCTGGGTAAATTTGACTCCCTGGGCCGCCAGACGCTCCATATTCGGGGTCCGGTAGCGACGATTGAACGGGGTAATTGAATCGTAAAAAGGCACTGAAGTGTCTTGCCAACCCAGATCATCCACCAAAAACACAATGATATTTGGCGGATCACTCCGTGTTTCAGGCGTTTCTTGCCGGCAACCTGCAACCAGGAGGAGCAGCAGCATGAGACAGAAAGGCTTCATCCTTATTCTTCCAGATTAATATCCCAGTCATCTGTACGGAACGGCGAGGCGGGAAGTCCGGCACCATTAAACAGGTTATGTACGGCCACATCGGAGAAAGCAAAACGTACGGCAACCGGATCTTTTACTTCTTTCGCCTGTACGATGATCGTATTGTCTTTGATCTTTGCTTTCGCCGGATAAAATTGCTTGTCAGATCCGGCGATATAGAATTCGGTTAATTCCTTTCCTTTCGCGACAAGTCCGCCCTCCACATGATCAAACTGGAGAATGATTTTATTCTTGTCAACCGTCATGTCCCGGTAAATGGGTCCGCTGAACGCCATGTCTTTGACTCCATAGGTTTTGGCCAGGGCCCACAAGGCCAGACGATGCCCGACGTCCTGCTTGTTGCGCGGGTGAATATCTTCAAGATTGCCAATATCATTGGTCACCACCATGCCGGTATTTGGCATATTCAACATTGTATTTAACTGGGCATCCCGCACTACTGCTGCCGCCACCTGGTCATTCTGACTATAGCGGTAGGGAGCAATCTGGACAAAATAAAAGGGGAAATCATAACCCCATGCCTTTCTCCAGGCATCAATCATCAGGGGAAACGTAATATAGTAGGAGAAGGGTATTTGGCGATTCGACTCCCCCTGATACCACAAAGCACCGGCAATGGGATACGAGGTTATCGGCGCAATCATCGCGTTGTATAATTCTCCGATATCCTTTTGCGGACAACAGGGCGGCGCACCAAGTTTGGCTGCGGCCGCACGTAATTCCGCAGAAGCTTCTATCAGCTCCTTCTCCATCCATACCTCGACAGAACTACCTCCCCAATACGAACCGATCAATCCGACTGGCACCTTCAATTGCTCCATGATATCGCGGGCAAAGAAGTACCCGATGGCACTAAAATTTGCCATGGTCTCCGGTGTGCAGACGACCCACTGTCCGTAGGTATCCTGTTGTGGCGAGGAAGCACGATGCCTGGGCACAGTAAAAAACCGCATGTCCGGATAATTCGCATTTTTAATTTCCTCTTCGGCATTTACAATGTCTGCCCGTGACGGCCATTCCATATTCGATTGGCCGGATAATAACCACACCTCCCCAAGCATCACATCATTAATTTCTATCGTCTCATGACCGCGGATAGTCAGGGTATACGGACCACCGGCATCGCTTGTCGGCACGCTAACCGACCACATACCCTGGAATGCCTTGGTTTTTATTGGCTCATCCAGCCAGGAAGCTTCAATGGTCAGCTCTTCCACCGCACTGGTAGTCCACCCCCAGAGCACCGCTTCCGAATTTTGTTGCAATACCATGTGGTCTGAAAAGATGGAGGGCATCCAGAGTTTGGCCTGAACGGCAAAGGAAATCAACAGACAAAGCGGGAGGAACAATAGTTGTTTTTTCATTGGAGTTGAGGGTTGAGAGTTAGCATCTCCTTAATATAGACAAATGGGCTGAAAACAAACAGCAGAATTCACAAACACCTATTCACTATTCACGCTTAAAATAGTATATTCAGCCTTTCAACCCGAACCCTATGAAGCACCTTATCACACTTTTCGTTCTCCTATCCTTTTTGTCGGTCGATGTGACGGCCCAGTGGAATAACCGCTACCCAAAAGTGGACGGGTATGGCCACCATGTCTACCTGGAAGCCTTCGAATTACCTGTTCTTAACAGCGGCACCACCGATCCTGCCCCTTCACCGGATGGAAAACAACTGGCTTTCGCTGCCAAAGGCTGGCTGTTTGTCATGAACCTTGAAACAGGTGTCGCCAAACAAATTACCAGTAGCGGACCGGTAGATGCACGGCCTAATTGGTCGCCGGATGGCAATGCGCTGGTCTTCAGCCGGGACGATGGCAGTGATACCTGGATTATGCATATCAATCTAACCACAGGTGAAGAACGGATCCTTGCGAATTCTGATAAAATGGAACTTGACCCTATTTTCTCGGAGAATGGAAAACAAGTTTTGTATGCCTCGGCGGCGAATGGGTCTTTTGACCTCTGGCAGGTTGACCTGGCGACGGATGAAAAAAAACCTGTTACCACAGCACGTTCGCTGGAACGACAGCCCGTACCCAGCGGGGAAGGTGAATTCATGCTGTACCTGAAAAAACAGGGATTTTCGTACGACAATATTGAAATACACCATCTTGCCAGTAATAAAATTGACACCCTGGTAGCCGACAACTTTGTATCCCAGGCTGCTTTCACCCTGGCGCCGGATCAACGCACCATCGCGTATTCCTGGGCGGATATCGACAACTATGAAATACGCCTGATCGACTTATACCGACCGGCTGTACCGGTACGTTTAATGAAATCAAGGGGATTACCCCTGACGCCGAAATTCAGTGCCGACGGCGAATGGATCTACTACACAGAATTCAACCAGGATGAACGGGCAGAAATAAAGCGGATACATGTGGGAGGCGGGACCGTCGAAACCATTGAAGTAAAACAATGGGAATGGGCACAGCCCATGCATACAATTCAGCTAAACAGCTTAATGGGTGATGTCCTTACGCCGGTGCGCCTGCATGCGGTGGATGCCAATGGCCATCCGGTGATTCCGGAGACTACCATAGTGCATTCAGAAGGCCAAAACGGTCTTGTTTTCTTTTATTCTCCGGGTGAAATCCAACTCACTGTACCAGTAGGAAAACTGACAATTACAGCCGTGCATGGATTTGAAACAACTCCCAGACAAATGGAAATTGATGTGACTGAAAAACTGGCAGGAGCCGACATCCTGCTGGAACAGATATGGGATGCAAATGGTAATGGATGGTATGCGGGGGATAACCACTTCCATCTGAATTACGGCGGACCTAACCAATTGGACCCCGAAGACCTGGTCCTTGAATTGAAAGGAGAAGGCATGGATGTTGCCTTTCCGCTGGTTGCCAACTTGCATAATAGGTACCTGGACGAAAACCTGTTCGGTTGGTCGACAAATAAGGCGCCATTTATTCAATTTGGCCAGGAAGTCCGCTCCCATTTCCTGGGGCACCTCAATCTGATCGGAACAAATGACTTATTCTGGCCCTGGATCTGGGGTCCGAGGTATGATGTATACGGTCGCGATGACCGGACCAATGCCGAGGCGGTAAATTTTGCCCGCGAACACGGAGGCCTGGCAGGATACGTCCATCCGGTGGGAGTAAGCGATCCGTTTACTGAAAACGGCAGGGGAAGCGTACCGGTTGAGCTGGTGGCCGATTGTGTGCTTGGAGAATGCGACATGATTGAAGTCGGATGTCTGTGGACCGATGAAATAGGCACCGGTGCGCTCTGGCACGAATTTCTGAATCTTGGTATTCCCGTTGCCTTATCCGCAGGTAGTGATGTTATGACGGATTATTATCGTACGATGGCCATAGGAGCCACTCGCTTATATGTGAAACCAGACGGAGACCTGTCCATCGTAAGTTACCTGTCCGCCATGAAACAAGGGCGCAGTTTCGTATCCAACGGGCCACAGGTTTTACTTGAAGTAGCCGGACAGCTTCCGGGTGGGGTTGTAACCACGGATGATAAGAAAGTGGACTGGACACTAGAGGTTCATACGCCGGTGGCATTTGAAAAAATAGAGATCTTCGTGAATGGGCAGGTCGTCTGGTCAAAAGACTGGAAAGGCGGACCCGGAAGTAAAAGTTTTAAAGGCTCCATATCTGTTCCTGAAGGAGGCTGGGTAACGGCCCGGGCTTCAGGGGGCACATCGACCTGGCCTATGATGGATAGCTATCCATTTGCGGAAACAGGTCCGGTATGGTTTAAAAAACGGGGGAGTACTGCAAATGTCAGTCGAGTGGAGGCAGCAAAAAAATTGCGTGACGTACTTGATACATCTTTCCGCCGGCTTCGTGCCGGGTATGGAGATGCCCCAATCCCAAATCTGGAAGCGCAATTTGAACGTGCCTTGCAAAAATTGAATACAGAAATTTCAAGCGGTTCGGCTGAATAAAACTCCTGACATTTATGCAAGATTTAAAGGCATTGAAATATCCTATCCCGCTTTGCTTATGTGCGTAGAAAAAACATAACAATCGTCATAAAATGCTTGATTTTCAATCATTCATAATCCTGTAACAGGTCATTCATAAGCGCGTCATCCGCTGGTAACTTGCAGGCATAACAAATACAGTTACAGCCATGAAAGTTTATACACTCACCGCAGTGATGCTCACGCTGACAATCGGTGCTTTCGCACAGTCAGGCCACATCATGCAAGGGGTTGGCGCTAATAACTTGTCCATGGGTGGTGCCGCAACAGCCCAGCCACTGGATATCTCGGGAGCCATTCAATGGAACCCCGCCACCCTATCGGTTTTCGACCAGAAAATTATCAAATTGGATGTCGGCATGTTTTTTAGTGCCCCGTCTATCTCGTCCTCATTGCCTGCAGGTTTTGCCGGCCCGGGATCGCCCGCGTTGGCCGGAACCACCAACGATGAGCGCGGAGTATCAATTATGCCCGCACTAGCCATGGTCTGGGGTAAAGAAGACAGTCGTTCCACCTTTGCCGCCTCGGCTTTTGGTATTTCCGGATTTGGGGTAACCTTCCCGGAAGAAACCAACAATCCATTCAGTCCATCCTTCAACCCAATGGCCTCCAGCAACCCAATTCTTTATCCACAGGAAGCTGGCGGATTCGGAAAGATTAAATCCAATTATGGACTATTTCAGGTATCCTTTACCTGGGCCTACCAGCTCAGCGATAAGTTCAGCATTGGTATTCAGCCAAACGTGAATCTGGCCACCCTGGAACTCATGCCTAACCCCACCGCAAATCCAACTATGGCCGGTTACCCAAAAACAAATAAAGCCGCAGCTACCGGGTATGGTGCGCAAGTGGGTGTTTTCTTTGATTCAGGGAAAGGATTGAAACTGGGCGCTTCCTACAAAACAGCCCAAATCTTCGATGATTTTGAATTTGAAAATACTTACCTGGACAATAGCGAAGCAAAAAATAAATTCAGCATGGATTATCCTGCCATTCTTTCCTTTGGCGTAGGGTACTCGATGGACCTGTTTGACCTGGCCGTGGATT
>CAYGOW010000156.1:0-2563 GCA_964351425.1 uncultured Roseivirgaceae bacterium | reverse complement strand
CCAATGGATTCAACGAATCCGGATGGACCCAAACCGCTTCAGTGGCAGGTTTTGGATGGGATAATATGACAATCATCTCAGCTGGCGTCCAATTTAATGGCATAGAAAAAATACCTCTTCGGGTTGGTTATACCTATAATTCCAATCCGGTACCTGATAAACTGGCTTTTTTCAATGCTCCCGCCACGGCAATTATCCAAAATGCCTTCCAGGTTGGGTTTAGTTTTTTCCCCACAGAAAAATTACAGCTTGACGGCATGTACCATCATGGTATGAGCAATGGATCTACTGAAGGTCCTATGTACAACCCGATGATGATTTCTTCGGAAAATCCCATGGGAGAAATTCCGGGCTCATCCGTAGGCTATGACATGACTACCGATCTGGTGACGATTGGCATCAGCTATATTTTAGGTAGATAATTTGGTGTAGTAGTAAGTGAGAGGGGGGCCTTCGGGCCCTCTTTCTTTAACCCGCTTTTTGCAACGGTATGGAAACTTCTTCAATGCTTCCATTCAGATTGAAAACATTCTCAAACCCTGCATTAATCAATAACTGGGCAGCTACCGCGCTTCGTCCGCCAACCCGGCAATGAGTGAAATACGTTTTGGATTTATCGAGATGCGCTAAGCCTTCCCGAATATTTGACATGTTGATTGCCCCTGGCAAATGACCGTCTTTAAATTCCAATTGTGTCCTGACGTCAAGGATTACAGCATCCTGATGCTCCTGAATCTTCTGTGCAAATTCTGCCGGAGTTAAATTCTTGTAAATAGCCATATTGTACTTTTGTTGGTTTCTGTCTGCAAAGTAAAAAAGACCCTCGTTATAAACCTTTTAATCAAACGCTGGCACTTACCTTGTAAGTTATTCCCCTTAAAGTCAAGCATTTCTGCGATAAAACAACCTCGGTTTTGGGGATGGATTATTCAGAACATTCAAAGCGACCGATGCAAAATGTCCGCGGTAAATGTAGCCTTATCATAAATTCATGAGCCGCACCTGGACCTTGGGTAAATGATTGTGAATACGCCATAACCCAATTGGCTCAGTCCAAAATAAATAACATGTGTATTACGGTACCGTACCGGATAAAAACGGATTTTTTTTCACATAATCTAGCAGTGTTACAGGGTCACTAGTTGTAGCTAATTTTACTATTATCAGTTGATTATTAACTACTTATATTGATTTCGTGTAAATAAATGATTACTTTATTTACAAGTATTTTTTACCACCTAACCCACTCAACATGAAAAAGATCATCCTCCCCTTGCTGTTTTTGTTGTCGATCCCTGCGATGAGTCAGTTTGCTTCAAGCAAGCACAAAGATTCACGCGGTGATTTTGAGTTTGCCCGAACGACCTATGGAAACCCCATGTTTGATAATGCCTCGACTTTCAAGCTTAACGATGCCGGAACGTTGCGTATTGGTGCCTATGTCGGACTACTGCTTAGTAAACTGCATGAAAAGAATTTTGACTACAGCAGCAACCGTGCGGCAGTTGTTTTCGGAGCCCTGGCCATGTATCAGTATACACAGTCCCTTTACTTTATGTCAGGTTTGTTGATTGCCCTGAACGGTACGCGATTTGATTATGATGGCGCCGACGGGTTTGGGTATAACCTGACCACCCTCCTGCTCCCACTGCTAGCTGGTTATGCGGTCATGCCGGAACTTATGGTTCTTGCCGGATTTCAACTGGGATTCATAATGGGGGCCAAGGACACAGAAGGCGACGATCTGAAAGACTACCTGAAAGGACTGGACATTGGATTCAAATTTGGTGTTATGTACCAGATTACCGAATTATTCACGGCACATATGTTCTACACGCTCGGATTGACCGACCTGGCCGAAAGCGACCAGTATGACGGAGATGCCATTAAAAGCCGGATGTTTGAAATTGGCGTTGGGTACAGGTTGTTCCAAAAATCAATGAACTAAAGTCCTGATTTCATATGATTCTTAATAAAAGTCCCGCTTTTGGCGGGATTTTTTTATTTTTTATCTATGAAGTTATCTACACGAAATCTAATCATCCTCGGAAGCGTCCTTTTTTCAATTCCGCTGGCTATTTACGCATTGTGGATTTACGCGGCTGGACAAGCACCGGTACAAGCAGAACGAGTCGACATCTTTCATTCCTACTTCCCAACATTTCTGCGCGGACGTTGGTCGACCACATATTTAAGTATTGTCCTGCTGGTCGGCGCATTAGTATGTTATGTGAAGGCCATCGACAGAACCACTGGATTACTAAAAATAGTATGCCTTATTTTAATCCTTGCAGCCTCCCTCCTGCTATTCCTGAATCTATGGTCCATGATGTGATCGGGAGAATAGCAATTGGAAAATAGGGTCATTCCATCTCTCTGCGTTCGCGGCTGACAAGGAGTGTATAGGTCAGGACAATCTGATTATCCAGGGCAATATGTATATCATGGACACCTTGGCTACTGATTTTACCACGTATCATGTTGACTCCATTCTCCCGATGAATCATACCTTGCCGGAATTCATTATCCCCATGCCGTGCACAACGAATCGAAACATCATCTG
>CAYGOW010000155.1:3843-8199 GCA_964351425.1 uncultured Roseivirgaceae bacterium | reverse complement strand
GTGTGGATCCGCCTATAAATATTCCCAGAGCTATGACCAGGGTAAGGGTTATTTTTTCCGAAGGATCATAATTATTTACCCCAAAAGGTTGAAAAAACAGGAGAAAGAAATAAAAGTAGATGGAGCTCCACCCAATCGCCTGCAAGCGCTCCTTTCTGGATAAGGACGGACCCTCTTCCAATACGTACCGTATAAACCTTTTCAAATCATACCCTTGGTTGATTGTTATTAAGGCAATCTGCTACAGTTCAGCCAGGTATTTCAAATTATGCTTCATGCTTTCGGCAGGAGTATTGGCATATTCTTCCTGTTCAATAAAAATGTGCTTTACGCCTGATAAATCCCGGTTCTCGAGCATTAATGGAATATCCAATCCTCCCTTACCAAACTCGGTACTTTGATTCTCCCACAAATCCATATCCTTCAAATGCCATAGAGGGAAACGGCCCGGGTATTTCTTGAAATACGCAACAGGATCCTGTCCGGCCGCGACGACCCAGCCTAAATCAAGTTCCATATGGACGAGCGACGGATCCGTCTCCTCCATCAAAACATCGTAGAGAATCTTGCCATGGTCCTGCTCAAATTCATATTCATGATTATGATAGCCAAATTTCATATTCATCGCCTTGCAATCCTCACCCGCCTGGTTAAACGCTTCCGCGACTACTTTATAATTGTCTATGGTCTGCCCGCTGGTAGGCATGGTCGAACATATAATATATTCCTGTCCGGCCGCTGCCGCCTGTTCCAGTGTCTTTTCCCAATTTTCATCAAGGTGCACATGTCCACTTCGGATAGCCAGGCCCAGGTCAGCGCACGTCTTCTTCATTTCTGCGGGAGATAACCCATAATATAATCCTTTGCTGCTCCGGGCCGATTCCACTTGCTTAAATCCAAGGTCAGCAATTACGCGCAAGGTGCCTGAAGCATCCTTCATCATTTCTTCGCGGAAAGAATAGAGCTGGACGCCAATATTTGCCACGGGAACCTTTAAAAACAAATCAGTAGGGGCGAGTAGTGCCGTAGCGAGCATGGCATTGCTTCGGATGATGAAGTCACGACGTTTCATGTTGGATTGGAATTGATGAGCAATCAATTTACATAAATTCCAATAAATTTTGTGTAATTCATATCAGCGCTTTTTTTGTACCTTGAGAATATGCTTTTCCGGTTAGTAGTAAAATTAATTTCGTGGGGTAGTATCATTGCCCTGTGCTCATGTTCACAAGGAAACCCGCCAATAATTCTCACCCTTACTCCTGACACGATCCGGACTGATTACCAGCCGGAATCAATCGCTCTTTCCGGTGTTTCCCCTGATTCATTGGTAGCTTTACGCGAAATTGATAGTGGGCTTATTGTGCCCTTGCAATATGACTATGACTCACTTTGGCGTTATATTTTACCAGAGCTTGATACAAATCGTATCTATCAATTCACCCTGGTTCCAGCAACACATAGGAATTATGTGACATGTGAAATTTCAGGCGATTCCATTTCTGTAAAGGTTGACAACCTTGCGGTACTTACTTACCAAATGGGGGTGCGGCAACCGCCTGATGGCTTGCCGGCTTATTATCAACGGAGCGGTTTTATCCATCCTGTCTATACGCCTGACGGCCGGGTTATTACCGATGATTTTCCTGACGGGCATCCGCATCAACATGGAATATTTTCAGCGTGGGCCAATACCAGGTTTCAGGGGAGGAAAGTAGATTTTTGGAACCAACAAAATCAGTCGGGAACCATAGTTTTCGATTCGCTAATGGATGTCCGGGAAGGGCCTGTATTTGGAGGCTTTACCACACGACAACATCACCTGGCACTTAACGAAGGGGATACCGTCATCGTACTCGAAGAAATTTGGCGTATTCGTGTATACAAGAGAACTGATAAATTCATTTGGGATATCGAACTTGCACAACAGAATATATCACAATCACCCCTTGAACTGCTGCCTTATATTTACGGGGGAATGGCATTCCGTGGGAGTGCATCCTGGAACGATACGACTATTGCCGACCCAATCGAAACGGCAAGGCCGCATGATGCTTCTTTTCTTACCAGTGACGGGAAGGGTCGCCTTGAGGGCAACCACACACGACCGGAATGGGTCTGCATGTTTGGTGAAATAGACCAGGCACAGGCGAGTATCACCGTTTGGCAATTACCTGTAAACGCAGGATATCCTCAATACGTCCGGATTCATCCCATAATGCCCTATTTTTGTTTTTTCCCCGTATTGGAAAAAGGGATTATTCTGACTCCCGGTGATACATACACTGCATCCTACCGGGTAATGGTCCAGGGAAATAGCAATCTCCCTTTGTCACAACCAGTTAGCAAAAAGCAATAAAAAAAGATTTCAAAAGAAGGAGCTCACTTGAATTCTATTTCTATTTTTAAGTCTTTACATGGATTCATTTCAACTCATCTTTTACCTTGGTTTCATCCTGTTAGTTGTCGTCCTGCTGGGAAGGTTTGCGCTGGGTATTATCCGTTCTGGAAGCGATGTGGTAAATCACCTGACAGGATATCGACTCAAACATTGGTACTATACCACATTCAATAAAAAGTCATTATCGCCGGAATATAAGGTCATTCTATCTGAATACTTCACCTATTATAACAATCTGTCACCGAATGACCAGGAGCTGTTTGAGCGAAAAGTTCAGACGTTTATAGATATGAAAAAGTTTATTGTCCGAACAGACCAGATAACCCTGACGGACGAAATGATCGTTTTGATTTCAGCTTGTGCGGTACAACTCTCATTTGGCTTCCAGGGAATTTTCTTCCGACACTTTTACCGGATATTGATTTATCCGGACAATTACTATTCCACCATTACACGGCAATACCACCAAGGCGAAGTAAATCGAGGCGGGATCATTGTACTTTCATGGAAAAATTTCTTGTCCGGATATGCCGACGAAACCGACGGCAGGAACCTTGGCCTTCATGAGATGGCCCATGCCTTATTACTGGAGAATCATATTATTAACGGTGAATATGAATTCATTGATGACGAGGCCCTGGATAATTGGTGGGAATTGGCGAAGAAGGAGCTATACGCCATACAAAGGGGAGGATCCATATTCAGAGCATACGGAGCAACAAATGAACATGAATTATTCGCAGTAGCCGTTGAGATATATTTTGAACGACCTCATGAACTAAAAAAGTACAGTGAGCACTGGTATCGGGTAATGGCAAAACTCCTGAATCAGGATATTCTCAAATTGACAGGCACACCTTATTAACAAATAAAGGGGCATCAGTGCCCCCTTACTTTGATTTCAATGGAAAGCAGTTAATCCAATTCGCCAATAACAGGAATATTCTCAAGAATCACTGACCGCTGTTTGCTCACAAAGAACTCTTCAATTTGATAGAATTGTGCTGCTGTCTTAACATCAACCGTCTTTTTCACCTTTTTGACATAGCCCTCGAGCAGTTTATCTGTAGACTTTCGTAAAGACATCATTTCGGTCAGGAGGCTTTCTGTAGTGGCTTCATCCATATTCATGTAGCTCTCCGCATATCGCTCAAGGAGTCCGATGCGTTGTTTACCTAGTTCCTTCCGTTTCGATTCATATTCATCATAAAGACCCCAGAAAGCGTCTGCCTTGTCGCCACTTAATGTGATGAATTCAGCGACTATGGCCTTCTTCTCCATTCCATAAAGGGATTGGATCATATCAACCTGTTCCGTATTTGTTTGCGCCTGAAGATATCCGCACAAACAAAAGAGGACCATAATTGTCAAAAGTTTTTTCATGGTAAGTTTAGTTGTTTAGTGTGGGCCTAAGATAGTTAAATACGAATAAATTTTTCAGGTCGACTGATACAAAAACCAGCTATTCAATGGCTTGCGCTTAAAGTAAAATGATTCAATCATTTCATGATTGCCTTCATTCTGCGTGAGGAGAACAGAATCAACGTACCTGGACGGTTGATCTGATGGTTCTACTTGCCCATGAGAAAGAGTTGATAATTTGACTGGCTATATCAAAGGGTATCTTCCTCAAGTGAATTTAAACGACATTTAAATGTCATAAATTTCTGAAACATCTATAACTTTTAAACAAAAGCTGGTCATCACAGGTTATACTTAAAAATAAACCCAACGAGAAATGAAAATTATTAATTACTTATCAATTTGTTCTTTACTGCTTGTCTTCGCCTGTGGTGGCGGAGGAAACGAATCAAGCTACGACGAAAGTTCTTCTGAAGAAATGGTAGAAGAGACAACTGCAACCATGGAAGAAGAACCAATGGCACCATCGAAAGATATCGTTGCATTGGCTGCTGAAACTGAGTCATTGTCTACATTAGTAACAGCCGTACAGG
>CAYGOW010000155.1:0-3833 GCA_964351425.1 uncultured Roseivirgaceae bacterium | reverse complement strand
GGCCTTGTAGAAACGCTTCAGGGAGATGGACCTTTCACCGTATTTGCACCAACCAATGAAGCTTTTGCTGCATTGCCAGAAGGTACATTGGAAGATCTGCTTAAGCCTGAAAATAAGGACAAGCTGGTTGCTGTGCTTACGTATCACGTAGTGGCAGGTAAAGTTATGTCAACTGACCTTTCTGACGGTATGACCGCTGCAACGGTTCAGGGTGCAGACGTAACAATATCAACTGCAAATGGCGCGCAGGTAAACGGAGCGAACGTCGTCGCTGCGGATGTTGAAGCATCCAACGGTGTGGTACACGTAATCGATGCTGTTATTTTGCCTCCAGCAGAATAAGTGGCATTTAAGATTTAATGAAAAGAAAGGTCTGTCATTTGGTTGGCAGACCTTCTTTATTTTATGGCAGCGAAGTCAGGATTATTTTTTCAGCCGGATTACAATCACTCCATTGGCACCTCTCAACCCATACGCCTGGGTTGATGCGACATCTTTTAAAACGTCTACGTCATCAATATCATTCGGATCTACCAGGGCAGCCGCCTGTTCGTATCCACCGACCTGGTTCCTGTTAACCACAAACAGAGGTTCCAGATCACCTGTTCCGACTGTTCCGCGTATCCTGACCAAATAAGTGCCTCCTGTGGCGGTAACCTGCACGCCCGGTACGCCCCGTAAATATTCGCCCAATACAGTATATTGCGTATCGAGAGAAGATGATTTTGACACCACACGGGTTTTCTGAGTTGTAGAACATCCCGCCGTGACTATGAGCAGACTAATGGATAGAAGGGATGCAAGTATAGTTTTCATAGTCATCAGTTATATTTACTCCTAAACTACAAAGGTCTTACGAGAATTGCGCGCAGAAGTTCATCCAATTAGGCTAATTTCACCCACTCGAAAAAGCAATAAACGAAGCATTAGATCTGTTGTATGAGCCTTTCACCGGCTTATTAAGTTGCCTTTTAAATTCTGGAGAATGAACTTAAGCCGCCATAGGGGTTTCCCGAAAATCAATTAAGAAAGTGGTCCCTGGGTTTGGCTGAATTACAAGATTACCCTGTATCTGGCGGGTAAGGGAACGTACGAGCTTCAATCCTAGGGATTTACTTTTTTCCAGGTCCACTTCCTCTGAAATTCCGGCGCCTGTATCGCTTATTTCCAGTCGGTAGGTATTTTCTCCCTGTCGCTTTAGAATAATGCGTATTTCACCCTGCTCCATATCCTGGAATGCATATTTCCAGGCGTTTGAAAGCAATTCGTTGGCGATTAAGCCTAACGGAACCGCAGTATCTATATCCAGACTCACGTCATCGGACTCAATGACCACTTGTATCTGTTTATCGGTACGATAGGTGTGAGCAAGAAAATCACTTAACTGATTCATGTATTCCTTCATGTTGATCCGGGACAGGTTATCATATTGATAAAGTTTCTCATGAATCAAAGCCATGGTCTTAACCCGGCTCTGGCTTTCTTTCATTGCCCCAATGGCATGTTCGTCATGAAGCGCACGGGTTTGCATACTAAGCAGACTGGATATGATTTGAAGGTTATTCTTTACCCGGTGATGGATTTCCTTCAGTAATGTTTCCTTTTCGGCATTCTGTTTTTCGATCTCCTGATTTTTAGCTTCCAGAAGTTGGTTGGCGCGCTGTTTTAACCGGGCCCTTTTGTAGTAGAAGAATGCAAGGATCATAACCACGAAGAGTCCGCCGACAGCAAGGTATATCTGTGTGGTTCTTCGTTCGTCAATCAGTTGCTGGATCTCTCGTTCCTGTTGCAAACCAGCAATCTCCTGGTCCTTTTTTTCAGTTTCGTATTCTGTCTCAATCCTTGCCAGCTGGCTTGCCTTCCTTTCATTGAAAAGGCTGTCCTGGTATTCCTTGAACTTTCCAAGGTATTCATAGGCAGACTTATAATCCCCGGCCATGGAGCTATTTTCAGAAAGCGTTTCGTAGGTGTTGCTGATCAATTGTAATTCGCCCGATTCGAGCCGCAAGGCAAGCGCTTTTCTTAAATAGGTGTCTGCTTTTCCATAATTTTTCAGTTCCATGTACGAACTGCCCAGGCTCTGATAGGCGCGTGAAACCTCGATACTGGAAGAAGGAAAACTATTAAGGGCGGTTTCAAATGATTGTATGGCTTTATTGTAGTCACCAAGATCATAATATATCCTTCCCCTCATAAGGTGGGCCTGTCCATACCCTTCCGCCACATCATTCTCCCGGTAATACGCCAGGGAGGCCTCGGCAAGTACAGAGGCTGTATCCAGCATGGCCCGGTCCGCAAAATAGGACGCCAGGCTGAGGTGCAGTTCGGCTACCCGCATGTTATTCGTCGTTTCTTTCGCAAACGTCAGGGCTTTATCGGCATATTTTAACCAGTTTTCATCATCATCGGTCAGGTTGTAAATATTCTGCAATTCAATATACCCCACCGAGATTTGCCGCTCATCTTTATTGGCTTCGCTGATGCGAAGACCCCTTAATCCATAGTCGAGGGCTTTGTCATATTCTCCAAGAGCCGTAAAAACCTGACAATAATTGTAATAGAGGTAACTCCACCGAATATGGTCTTTAGGAGTGATCTGGGATAGCAGGGAATCCGTCTGATCAAAATACTCCAATGCCAGTTGAAGTTTCCCAATGAACCGATTCGAAATACCAATGTTCTCAAGGCAAACCGCGATGGCCGCTGTATCCCCTGCATCAAGGAAAATAGGCATGGCACGTTGATAACTTACAATGGCGGAATCATACTCTCCGGATCGCTCCTGGATAATCCCCAGATTCATCGCCATACCCGCTGCGTCTGCATGAGCACCCGATAGCTGGTAGGCAGTTAGTGCCTTGGTGAAAGTACTATTAGCGTCCTCCATCCGGCCCCGGTAAAACTCAAGATTGCCCAGATTATGATGAATTTGGGCCAGTGCAGCGCTGTGTTTCTGAACTTCCGGATTATTTGTCAATGCATAGAACAATTCGAATACCGGAGCTTTTAACGATTTAACACCTTGCAGGTATACGTACCCCTGTAATTCGATCAATCGTTCGGGATCTTCATTTTCTACCGCTTGCATCATGTGATCAGCAAACAAGTCTAGAGAATCAGCGACCCAATCGCCCTGTTGGGCTACTGCGACATTGGAAAGAAAGAGAATGAAAGCGAGTGACAGAGATTTGATGAACATATAAGAAAGACAATACCTAATCGATTTACTGAATAATTAGTGTAAATACAAATCAAACGTGATATTGAGAGAGACCAGTCCTGAAGACTGGCCTCTGAGACAAACCTAAATCGAGGGGTTTGAGGTTAAAAGGTGAGCTGATACGTAACGGGAATGCTATATTTCACCCGTTTGGGCACATGGTTCTGCATCGCGGGAATCCAATGGGGCATGCCCTCAACAAATTTGATCGCTGCCTTATCGAGTTCACGGCATACCGATTGTGAGACATGTGCGTTCGTAATGGAGCCGTCTTCATTAACGTAGCAGGTTACAATTACTGTCCCTTCCAGACGCTTTTTCAAAGCCCCGGCCGGATATACCAAATGTTTCTCGGTATAATCAGCCATGGCTTCCTGCCCGCCTTCAAAGGAAGGAGCAGAGATAGTGGGGGATAGGGTTGTCTCTATGGAGATAATTTTTTTGGTGTCACTGTTGGATGTCAGTCCTGACTGGGCAATGGCGAGATGGCCGCCAATAAAAAAGACTAATGCAAGAAGTAAAGTAGGTGTTTTCATAATTCCGGGGTTAAATTCATGACAGAATATACCGGAATAAATTACTCACCGGATGAGTCCAGGTAGGAACGGAAGCT
>CAYGOW010000154.1:743-8218 GCA_964351425.1 uncultured Roseivirgaceae bacterium | reverse complement strand
ACCGGCGGTGTGTATACCGCTGATGGCGGGTATATGATTTCGGGATAGAGAAATTATTCTATACATGCTCCTGCGGGATCCATATCCGCATTCCCTGCCAGTTTATTATACATTCCTCAATTCGATTGCATTCTGCCATAAATAATCAATGCGGAAAGAATGGTTAACCCACCTGTCACGCTAATCGAAGTCTGTATGGAGAACACGTCGGCAATGATGCCTGTCATTAACGCACCAATGGCATAACCAAGGTCACGCCATAAGCGGAAGACGCCGATGCTGTTGGCCCGTTGTTCTGGATGGGTATAATCAGCAATAGCTGCCAAAAAGGTAGGATAGACAATCCCTGTTCCGGCACCACGCAATATACTAAGTCCGATAAATTGGGTGAACGTGGTCGCGTATACCAGGGAAATAATCACCAGTCCCTGCAGCAACATGCCCCAGAAAGGCATGGGCTTTTTAGGCAGGTGGTCTCCGAGCTTTCCGGTTAACAGCTGACCAATACCCCAGACGATCGGGTAGATAGCCACAATTTTTCCAATTTCAGGCAGACTGAATCCTTTTCCTGCCAGGAGAATTGGAAACAGGCCCCAGACCATGGCGTCATTAAAATTATTAATTAAACCGGCTTGTGAAATAGATCCGAGGTTTGGATTCGTCCAGGTCGTTTCCAGAAATACGTTCTTCAGCCTTTTAATAGCGCTTTGGCTCGTTTCTTTTATAACGTGGTGTGCGGTGTCATGAATAAGCAAATAGCTCAACAACAAACCACTAAGCGCAAAACCAATCCCCAAATAGAAAGGGAAGGGGCGTAATCCATATTCTGTAGCGATCCATCCGGTAAGAAATGCGACAACACCAACCGCGACATAGCCGGCCGATTCATTGATCCCCATTGCCAAGCCACGATTCTTTTCCCCAACCAGGTCAATTTTCATAACCACTGTACTTGACCAGGTCAGTCCCTGGTTAATGCCCAGTAAGACATTGGCCAGGATCACCCAGTTCCAGCTGGTGGCATAGATCAGAAGAAGGGGCACGGGGAGTGCAAACAACCAGCCAATCACCAGGAGGTTCTTTCGGCCAATACGGTTGGACCAAACCCCGGTATAGTAGTTGGTGATAGCTTTGGAAATACCAAAGACCACAATGAAAGACAGGATGGCGGTTTTTGCGGCGATACCAAAGTCTGCTTCGGCAATTTGCGGGAGAATGGTTCTTTCCAGGCCCACCATGCCACCGACAAACCCGTTGATTAAAACGAGTAAGCTGAACTGCTTCCAGTTCTCTTTGAGTCCCAGTTTGACATCCATTTAGGTAGCTATTGGTCCCTGGGTCAATTTCAATAAATTACGGCGAAGTTCCCCTGAATTCCGGTGAAATTATTCGTTTAGTTCTCCCGCTGCAGGTACAATGGGCGGCAGCTTCAAGTTATTCTTGTGTTTCAGCAAAGCGCTTAGCGGGCACCCGGCGGACAATGAGTTTGAAGGAAATTGGTAAACAAGGTGCTCAGGTGCTCACGGGTTCCTTCCCCTTCATAAATGCCATGTGAACGGTTAGGGTAAGGCATGACAGAGAATTGCTTTCCGTGTTTAATTAATTCATTAATCAGGCGTTCGGCATTCTGATAATGCACATTGTCGTCTCCGGTGCCATGGATATATAATAAGTTTCCTTCCAGGTTTTTGGCGTAGGTGATAGGCGACCCGTTGACAAAATCTTCCCTGTTTTCCTGCGGCAGTCCCATATAGCGTTCCTGGTAAATATTGTCATAGGTAAGCTGATCCGCAACCGCAGCAACCGAGATTCCCGTTTTATAGATTTCGGGGTATTGAAATAGCAAGTTCAGGGTAGCCGAACCACCGCCACTCCATCCGTAAACGGCAATTCGTTCAGGATCCAGGTAAGCATGTTCGCTAAGCAGCTTCCTGACACCCATGGCCTGATCTCGGATATTGATTTTCCCGATCTTTCGATAAATGGATTTACGCCACTCACGCCCTTTTGGAGCAGGTGTACCCCGGTTATCCATGGAAATATAGAAATACCCGTCCTCTGCCATATCGCCTGAATAGAGACGATTCTGATTGATTCCCCAGCCATTGCGTACTGTTGCGCCAGCCGGTTCGGTATACACATAAAATAATACCGGGTACTTCTTGGAAGGGTCAAAATAATTCGGATCGGACATGAAGCCGGCCATGGTGACGCCGTCTTCAGTGGTTACCTGAAAGAATTTAACCGGCGAGTCTTTACCTGCTTCCGGATCATAGGAAGCGGCGATACTTTCCTCTTCATGGATGGCCTGATGGGAGGGAAGTTCAATCCATTCCCGCTCCGGCCTGGTAAAATAATTGGAAAAACGGTGCATGGCATAGGACCCGTTGGGTGAAACCATGTAGCTATGAGATCCCTCCTGATTGGCCGGTGTTAGCCGCTCTGGGTCAGATTTACCGTTAAGTTTGCTGCGGTAGAGATAAGATTCTGTGGCATCATCGGGAGAAGCCATATAATAAACGTACTTGCCTTTTTCATCTACGGCCAGCGGCGAAATAACATCAAAGGGTCCTTTCGTGACCAAGGTTTCCTTCTGTCCGTCCCGATCAATAGTGTAAATGTGTCGCCAACCGTCTTTTTCAGTGATCCACAAAAAGGATTTGCCATCGTCGATCCAGTACCAGCCATTTCCATCTTCCCAGGAACTGCGGACACTTATCCAGGCATCGTCGGTTTCTTCATAGAAAGACCGGGCGTCACCGGTGGATACATTCACATACATTAATTTACTTTGATTCTGCTTTCTGTTTAATTGCTGGAGAATAAGTTCCTGGCTATTGCCGGCCCATTCCATCCTGGGGATATAATGCTGGCGGTCATCCCCGGGAACATTCATCCATTTGGTTGTACCGGATGAAACGTCTACCACCCCAATTCGTGCCGCAGAAGGCGTTTCTCCCACCTTCGGGTATTCTACGGGTATGGTATACGAATAAATGGAATCCGTGGTATTGATCATATAGAAATCCCTGATAGCATTCGCGTCAATTTGCCAGTAGGCTATTTTCTTGCCATCCGGACTCCAGCGAAACCCATCCAGGCAATTAAATTCCTCTTCATACGCCCAGTCAAATGTTCCGTTAATAAGTTTGGGCAGGCCCTTGCTATCCGTAAGCAGTTTAATTTCACCAGTAGCCAGGTTTTCCGCATACACATTATGTTCACTAACATAGGCAACCCGGGAGCCATCGGGAGATAATTTGGCAAACATCAAAGACGCCTCCGGCAGACCGTCACCAAGTTGCTTAAGTGTTCCATTGGATCGATTCAATACCCAGTAATCTCCGCGTGTATTATATCGCCAGACACGTTGTGTGTTGGTGAATATCAAAACCGTATTTTTATCATTGGAGAAGGAGAATCCGGCAACCTGTAGTGGAGCGGCGCCTTCCGGGGTTAATTCATTGCTGTCAACAAAAATGGTTTCCTCAAGCGTGGTAATATTGGTCAGTTTAATTTGGTTTCCTGCCGGCGAATAAATACCGGAACCATCTTCCGTCCACTGCATGGATCCGCCGGATTGAGCGAATGACACAGCAGATACGGCGAATACAATAATAAGCGAGAATAATGTACGCATAGATTCCTAAGTCAAATAGTAAGACGTTTGATTAAGCCGGTCTAACCGGTTGATTCGAAAGCAAGTATATAAAGTAATTTCTTCCGAAGAATATGAAAATAGGTGGATGTTCTGAATGCTAGAGTGTTTTCAAGTAGGCCACACTGTCCTTAAGCGTAGCGGGATTTGATTCCATTTCTACATACACTACCTCGACACCACCTTTTCCGGCGGCGGCAAAGAAGTCATTCCAATCTGAGATTCCCTGTCCAAGGGCTATTTCTTTGCTCTTGTCCTTCTTGGAATAATCTTGTAAGTGGGCAGAGATATAACGTCCCGGATACTTATTAAAATAAGTAGATGCCTTATACCCCATGGTGATCACCTGGGTCTGAAACTGCATTTTCACTAAATCCGGGTCCAGTTCATCCAGGAGAATATCATAGACCAGACGCCCGTCCAGTTCATGTTTGAATTCTGCATCATGATTGTGAAAACCAGCGACCATTCCTGCCGCGTTCACTTTCTCGCCAATCTGATTCAATAATTCACAGTTTGCCTTCACTCCATCAAGGGTGGGCGCGTCCAATCCAGAGGAGAGGACAATATGTTTCAGTCCCAGCTGTTGGGAGAATTCTATGCGTTCATCCAGGTTGTTCTTAAGTTCATTGAAGGTGAAGTGCGAACTGGTACATTGCATGCCGGTATCGGCAATCATTTTTTTCAATTCTGATCCGCTGTATTTTGCCAGGGGAGCGAACGGACCCATGTAACCACTTGGAGAGCACATCTCAACATACTGATACCCCATCCCTGCCATTTTATTAAGAGTACCGGTTAAGTCTTTGCCGATATCCTCACGTAAAACATAGGATTGAAAACCGATGGGTATATTGATCCCGGGCATTGCGGCCAACAAGCGCGAAGGTAGGTGAGCCAAAAGGCCAACGCTGGCCAAACCTATAGTTCCCTGTGTCAAAAATGTTCTCCTCTTCATGTGATTGGTGGTTTTGTTGCTTTGTATTTATGGTTTGAAATGGGAGAAACTCCCGATTCGAATCAGAAGATAAGAAATATTCAGGATATTTTCTTGAAATATGAGGAGCCCGGCTAAAGGATAAGGGATGCTTTTACAAACATGTCTGAGAATCTGATGGTAAGCAAGCCCAGATTTCCATTTACTCAAGTAAGCCTTCATTAACCAATAATTCCCTTTTCTTGCGATGTCCTTCCCAAAATCGCTCATTTATTTGTTTGAGCGTGCTCCTATATTCCGGATGATTGGACAAAAGCCGGATAATCGGGTCCTTATCAAGCATTAAAACGACCCAATACAATATATCATCTTCCTGAGAGAATAATTTCAAATGATTCATAGCCAGATCTGTTTCACCCTGGGTTGCATAGTAGGCTGCGAAATTGAGATTCTGATATATAGAAGAATCGGTGGCAGAATAATTCCTGTAAATTTGATAAAATTCATCGGCTAATTCCGTTTGACCAATTTTTGAGAGTACATAGGCGATTTTAATATCTTCTGCCGGGAAAATATCTAAATCCAGCTGTTTTTTAACACGAACGAATTGCTCGTAATATGACCAGGATTCTTCATACTGCTCCAGGGTATAGCACAACTTACCTATTTCCTGAATGACATCAATTCGGGTAGGGTCCTTGTCTAGTATTTCGATTAGCTCATTTTTAGCACGTGGCAGGTTAAAATTCTCTGCTAATCGAATATACACGTGAAGGTACTGCGAATACAGATTGTCCGGCTTGTACGCCAGGGATCTCTGTACATACTGATCGGCTTCACGTAAAAAGCCGGTTTGAGCCAGAGCGTTGCTTAAATGCAAATAAGTAAAGCTGGCTGTTACGGAATCCTGGGAGCCTGCGGTACTGTGAATTCCCTGAATGGCATGTTCAAGGTATTTGGTGGTATTGGGCAGATAACTAGTATAGATATCCGAGAGTAAGTTATGTACCCAGGCTGAATTTGGATAGTAGGTAAGCACTTTTTCCAGAAATTCCACAGCGAGTTCATATTGTCCGTCATGCAGGTAAAATAGTGCCTTGGCAATCTGACTTTCCGCCAGGTCAGGATCATAAAGACTGGCCTGGTCTGCATAGGTGTTTATTTCATTGCCATATTTTTTATTGGCCTGAAAGATGTCCAGGTAATAATAGCAAATGGCAAGGTAGGCATAGGCATTGGCAAATTGGGGATCTTCTTTAATCGCTGACTTGAAATTGACGATGGCACTCAGCAGGCCTTCATTCGTCTCCATCGAACTAAAGTCAAGTCCCTTAAGGTAATAATCATAGGCGACGGGATTGTCAGTTGGTATTTTCTCGATGTTCTGCTGAACTTCCGGGCTTATAATCACCTGGATTTCGCTGGCGATATTTTTAGCAACTTCAGCTTGCAGCTTAAAAATATCCTTGACACTTTCCGAATACTGTTTAGACCAGATATGTTTATCATTTCGACCGTCAATCAGCTGAATGGACAGAAGAATCTGATCGCCAACTTTCTGCCCGCTACCTTCAACAAAGTAATTTACCTGGAGTTCCTCAGCAATTTCGGGGACTGATTTATTGGCATTCCGATACTTTTCAACCGTTGTCCGGCTCGTTACTTTCAGCTCGTCGATTTGCTGCAGATTATTAAGTATGGTTTGCATCATCCCATTGATAAGGTAGACATTCGACGAGTCATTGCTGTCATTCTTAAATGGAAGAACCGCGATTGTTTTTTCGAGTGGCAATTCCATTGCGGGTTCATTGAAGTATTTCAAGTATAAAAAAACTCCGATTATGGACACCAGAACAAAAGTAAGTGGGACCAGCCAATTTCTTGCGGAACGTGCATCGCTTGAAACTTCCTTCTGGACCTTAATGCTTTCGGGTACCGGACTATGTTGACGATCACCAGGGGTATATCCGAATTCTTCTTTAAAACACTTCGTGAAATAGGAGGGACTGTTGAAGCCCACACTGAAAGCCACCTCGGCTGCCGTGAGTTCGTCGTCTTTCAGGATTTCCCGGCCATGGTAAAGTCGCACCTTTCGGATAAATACGATGACTGAGAGTCCGGTAAGTTGCTTGACCTTCCTTAGCAGATTGGAACGGCTCATGGATAGACGCCCGGCCAGGTCGGGAACACCAAAGTGTTCGTCTCCCAGGTTTTCCTCGATAACAGCAATTACTTTCTTTAGAAAATCATTGCCTTTATGCAACTCATCGGTAATTCCGGACATTGATTTCGGGCTAGAATTGGTCGGTTGTAATAATCGTCAATTTTAGCTCTCCGGGCAAGGTTTTTCCAGTCCGATGCGTCATAGTTTATAGTGTCTACGCATACTTTTCATGAATGCTGAATAGTTACCAGTATCTGGATTTCTGGTGATAGGTGGTACAAAGCCCTGTATTCTACCTTTGGAACATGTTAAATCAAAAACTCAATACAAATGAAAAAGGTAAATTTTAAAGGAATGATTTTAGGCGTGTTCATTGGACTTACTATGATGATTATGAATACGTCATGCACGACTGCGTCGTCAGAAGATCAACAGCAACGTACGGAAGAAGTTGTCAAAGCACCGGATATGTCGATACATCAGGCTGCATTCATGGGCGATATCAATCAAATCAAACAACACATTGCCGCCGGATCTGACCTGAACGTAATGGATGAATATGGCTCTACTCCACTGGGAATTGCCGCCACCTTTAATAAGCCAAAGGTAGCGGAAGCATTAATTAAAGGAGGCGCCAATGTCAATGTCCGTGGCATGGATGGTTCGACCCCCTTGCATACGGCTGCTTTTTTCTGTCGTAAAGACATTGTGAAAAT
>CAYGOW010000154.1:0-733 GCA_964351425.1 uncultured Roseivirgaceae bacterium | reverse complement strand
GGCGTGGATAGTTCAGTGAGGAACAACTACGGTTCGACAGCACTCGAGTCAATCACAGCTCCATTTGCTGACGTTAAGCCAATATATGATCAGATGAGCCGGGACCTTGGCCCTTTGGGATTCAAAATTGATTACGATTATATCCAGGAAACACGTCCTGTCATTGCCGAAATGATTCGTACCAATAAATAACAGGGTCATGCAGTTAGCAAACAGAAGATACGATATAGACTGGTTACGAGTGATAGCTATTGGCCTCTTACTCATCTATCACATTGCCATCGGCTTTCAACCCTGGGGGATGTTCATCGGATTCATCAAAAATGATGAATCCCTGACGTCCGTTTGGGTGCCTTTATCGATGCTGACTGTCTGGAGAATTCCCCTGTTGTTTTTTGGCTCAGGGATGGGAGTGTACTTTGCTATTCAGCGCCGAAGCTGGAAGCAGCTATTGATCGAGCGTACACGACGAATTTTGCTCCCTTTTATTTTTGGTGTGTTGGCGATTGTTCCCTTGCACCTCTTGATTTGGCAGCAATACTATCATCAGGACCTGGAATACGTCGTCAATCCATCGCACCTTTGGTTTTTGGGGAATATTTTCATTTACGTTTTGATTGGCTTACCCGTATTCATGTACCTGAAAAGACATCCCGAGGGGAAAGTCTTTCAATTCCTTCATCGTGTTTACAGGAATCCGGCGGGATTGCTTTTAATTATGATTCCTTTTATC
>CAYGOW010000153.1:4001-8227 GCA_964351425.1 uncultured Roseivirgaceae bacterium | reverse complement strand
GGGGAAGAAATTGACAAGGAGCGCGGTGTAGTCATCGAAGAGTGGCGTCTTGGCCAGGGCGCCAATCAACGAATGCGCGATGAATGGTTTCCGGTGATGTTTAAAGATTCACGCTATGCCGAACGTCTGCCCATAGGTAAAAAAGAAATACTTGAATCATTCGATCATGAAACGATTCGTCAGTTCTACAAGGATTGGTACAGGCCGGATCTGATGGCGGTTGTAGCCGTAGGGGATATTGATCCGGAGGAAATGGAGGCCAAAATAAAGGAGCGATTCGGAAAATTAAAGAATCCGTCTTCTGAGAAAGAGCGGGAATTCTATGATGTGCCGGACCATGACGAAACGTATGTTTCGATCGTCTCCGATCCGGAAGCGCAGTTTACCCAGATCCAGCTGGTCTACAAGCAGGATCTCGAGCAAACTGAAACGGTGGGTGATTTCCGTCGGGATGCGGTTTATTCGCTTTACAACGGCATGCTCAACCAGCGACTGAGTGAATTGCAGGAATCGGCAGATCCGCCTTTCCTGTTTGCCAGTTCGAATTACGGCGGCATGGTGCGCACCAAAAGTTCCTATTCATCCTTCGCAGTGGTAGGAGAAGAAGGAATTGACCGCGGACTTAAAACGCTTGTGACAGAAAACGAACGAGTCAAGAAATACGGTTTTACACAAGGCGAACTGGATCGATACAAAAAAACGATGCTCAACCGCTATGAGACAGCCTTCAAGGAGAAAGACAAAACGGAATCAGGTCGCTATGCGGCTGAATACATCCGGAATTTCCTCAGCAATGAACCGATACCTGGTATTTCTTACGAATACGAATTCTACGAAAAAGTATTGCCAACTATCCAGTTGAATGAGGTAAATAGTCTGGCAGATAACTGGATTACTGATGGCAATCGTGTGGTCATTGTCATGGCTCCTGAAAAGGAAGGGGTTGTCCTGCCCACTGAAAATGAAATTCGACAGATCCTGGATGATGCCGAAAATGAGGAAATCACTGCTTATGAAGATACAGAAGTAGCCGACTCGTTTATGGAAACCCTTCCAGCTGCAGGCAGCATCACTGCCACAAAACCCATTGAAGAGGTGGATGCCACCGAATTGACTCTTTCCAATGGCATGAAGGTTGTCCTGAAACCAACCACTTTTAAGAACGATGAAATTATTATCCGGGCCTACTCTTTTGGTGGACAATCACTATACAGCCAGGAAGACGATGATAATGCATCCAATGCTGCTGGCATCATTAATGAGAGCGGTGTCGCTGATTTCGCTCCGTCAGACATGACCAAAATGTTATCTGGTAAAACGGTCAATTTAAGTCCGTATATAGGATTGTACAACGAAGGTTTTAATGGCCAAACCTCGCCAAAAGACCTGGAAACAGCTATGCAGCTGATACATCTCTACTTTACCAATCCGCGAAAGGATAAGGATGCCTTCACGTCTTTTGTCAATAAGAACAAGATGTTAATGCAGAACCTGATGTCCAACCCTCAATTCTATTATTCTGACGAGGTGAATAAAATCCTGAGCCAGGATCATCCCCGGAGAGGTGGTTTTCCTACTATGGAAGAAATGGAAGCCATCGATTTTGAGCGGGCCTTCCAGATTTACGAAGAACGATTTGCCAATGCAGGTGATTTCATCGTTTTCATCGTAGGTTCTTTTGACATGGCAACGATAGAGCCGCTCATAAACCAATACCTGGCGAGTTTACCAGCAACTGATACCCGGGAAAGCTATAAAGACCTCGGAATCCGTCCACCGTCAGGCCCCCTGGAGAAGACAGTCAACAAAGGAACTGACCCGAAAAGCAATGTTACTATGGTGTATACCGGGCCGGCAGATTATGCCATTAAAGAGGCTTACTACCTGAACGCTTTAGGACAAGTGTTGACGAACCAGCTCATTGAACTTTTGCGGGAAGAAAAAGGCGGTGTTTATGGCGTAGGGGCCAGCGGAAGGATGACCACTCTTCCTTATGATAACTATACATTCAGAATATCATTCCCATGTTCGCCCGAAAACGCCGATGATCTGATTAAGGCAACCCATGAAGCAATCGAAAAGATCAAGAAAGAAGGTGTGTCGGACAAAGACATGACGAAAATCAAAGAATCACAATTGCGTGAAAGAAAGGAAAACCTGGAAGAGAATAATTTCTGGATGTCCCAATTGTACAGTTCATACTATTATGATCGTCCATTGGACCGCATCGGTGAGTTTGAAGAATGGGTGGATCAATTATCCTCGGATGATTTGAAAATGGTGGCCAATAAGTACCTGAATGACGAACATTATATCCAGGTTGTCCTGATGCCTGAAGAAGGCGGCACGGAGTAGCCAGGTTAAAATCCGAATAAAAAAAGCCCTGCTGGTCATGCCAACAGGGCTTTTTTGTTCCTATGTCCTTATTATTCTTTCAGCGCCTTATCCAGTGACGGCAGCGAATACGTTTCAAAGATACTCGGCTCGGCCATCATGGCTTCTATTTCTTCGGTCGAACGCGGGGCGAAGGCGGATAGCAGTTCGTACCCATCTTCGGTGATCAGAATATCATCCTCGATCCGAACCGCGATCCCCCACCATTTTGGATCACACGGGCTATTCTCCGGAATATAAATGCCTGGCTCAACGGTCAGCAACATATCCTTTTCGAATACATCATAATTCCCCCGGTCATGGACATCCAGTCCAATATGATGACTCACGCCATGAGGAAAATATCTCCGTACTTCAGAGGCGTCTTTTATGATGCCAAGCTCCATTAATCCTTCGGCGATCACCTGCTGACTGATCGTCGTAGTCTGACGGATACTTTCTCCCGGTTTACATATCTTGAACGACTCTTCCTGGGCCTTATACACCAGGTCATAGATAGCCTTCTGCTCCGGTGTAAACTTGCCACTTGCCGGTATGGTACGCGTGATATCTGCCGTATAGCCATGATACTCTGCACCAAGATCCATCAAAACCAAATCATCATTCACCTGTAACTTATCATTTTTTATATAGTGCAATACACACCCATTATGACCGGCACCCACAATACTCGGATAGCCTTCATACTCGGTTCCATATTTCTTAAAGACAAATTCATGGATGCCCTGCACTTCGGTTTCTGACATATTGGGATGCATGGCTTTCATCACTTCCACCTGACCCATACAGGAGATATAAACAGCCTTACGTAGCAACTCAATCTCCGCAGGTTCCTTGATTTCACGCAAATCGGTCATGATCTGGACCAGGGTCTCCGTATCCAGGTTGCTGGCCGGCGGGAGAATACTAAGCTTTTCTTCAACCGACCCGTCATTACTTATAAAACTTTGGATCACCTCATCGTTCTGAAGCTGGGGATATTGATCAGCCGCCCGGGCCAGGTTATTCCTCAGGGATTCCCGGTCCGCGTCACTGACTGAACGAATCTGCTGGTACACCCGGTTTTTTATCGCACTGAAATCATCCGGAATTTCTGCCTTTGCCTTAAACTGTTCGATTACAGAATACAAATCGGCATTATCAAATGGGTTATCGCGGACATCATTCTTGAAATCGAAAAACATTACTTTATCAAAATCAGGAAAAACCGCTTTAAAATCCTCAAACTGTGAGGTCTCAAAAACCACTTCAAACCCTAATTTCTCCCTGGCGCCCTCCACCCCAAGGCGTGGCCCGTTATAGAGCTCCATACGGGCATTATGAGGCTGTACAAACAGGATTTCCCGGGTGCCTTCATACGGCTCGGAGAATAACAGCAGCATTGAATGCGGCTCCGGATTACCCGTGAGGTAATAAAAGTCAGGATCCTGGTGATAGATGTATTCAACATCGTTCGCCCGGTTTCGGACCGGATTCGCGAAAAATACTGCCACACTATTCGGGGGAAGCTTGTCCAATACTTCCTGCCTCTTTTTTTTGTGAAATTCCTTATCAAGAAAATCTTGGGGATAATCCTGACCGAAACCCAGGGAAACGGTGAGAACGAGAAGGGCCAAAAGGGCCGGCTGAAATGTTTTGTTGAGGTTGATCATAATGTAAATCTAGAAGAATACAAGGAAAAGAATAAACCGTTTATAGAAAGTAAACGCGATATCCTGTAAATATCGATTTTGGATATCCAGCTGTCAAACACTATAAGTCAAATTCAACCTTCAGGCCATACACCCCGGAAACCTGTTCTGTAATGAAATTATTAAAGTAAAGGGTATAAA
>CAYGOW010000153.1:0-3991 GCA_964351425.1 uncultured Roseivirgaceae bacterium | reverse complement strand
CACCCCCTTCAGGTTTAACTGACCGGCAAATACCAGTTGACCATCCAATTTTGAATTATTGTAAAGTTCACTTTCTGTAAAAATATAAATTCCGTTCAGTTCCACCCAGGCAGAAAAAATATCGAATGTATACCCTCCTTTCATGCCGAGGTGTGCAAGAAGCTCGACATCCCCGTCTTTGGTAGGAATCACCACATCCGGCCCCAGATAAACGCCAAAAATCCCGTTACGATCACTCGGATTGTTATACCCATAATTTCCATAAAGCGTCCAGGCAGATTCGATAAACTGAGGCAATCGGGCAATATTCGAATACAATCCGACGGAAGACCGCAGTATATTATCAGATCCCATGGTGGGTAAATACACACCCGCTGAGACAGCCGAAGTTCTCGAATCATTGATCCACTTGCGAAAAGAGATGAAAAAATTCGCTGACCCGTTATCGGTCTCAAATTCACTATCCGCGATAATGAAAGGTATTTCCGCATTCAGGTTCCAGTCATTTCCCAGATACGCCTGAAGTGACAGGGTGTATAATCCGCTAAAGGTTGAGATGGATTCGCTGTTCTTAAACAGGGGAATTTGCGCTTTGAATGCAAGAACAGTCCTGCTTGTATCCTGCTTGTCAGGTTCAAAATTTATGCCCTGCCCGTAAATAACGGGGGATATACAGCAAGTCATGAGTACACCGAGAAAAATCTGCTTCATTTGAATTCGTCTTTAAAGGCGACATATTTACTAAAAAATAAGTAGTTAGAAAGGCTGTTTACTAAAATTTAATTGCGCCGTTCGGTGTAAATGACATACTAAGCAGAGAAATTGTGACAAGCTAAAATAATAATTGAACTACATTCATTAATTTAAATTTCAAATCGCTTCCACCTATGAATCGCATTGCATTTCTGTTGATTGTATTCTTATTCGCTTGTACAGATATCAAAAAAGAAGTCGAAGTAGTGGAAGACTGGCCTGCCTTCCAGGGAAATGAGGGGCGAAATCAATATTCGGGCCTTGACCAGATACACACCGGGAATGTTGACCAATTGACTTTGGCATGGGAGTACCATACAGGCGATTCCGGCCAAATGCAATGTAATCCCATCATTATTGACGGGGTGCTCTATGGAATGTCAGCCGCCGTTCAACCCTTTGCCCTGAAGGCAGACTCTGGGGAAGAAATCTGGCGGATATCGCCGGATTCAAGTGACAACTTTCTGAGTACCAGCCGTGGCCTGGTGTATTGGGAAGATGGCGCGGACAAACGGATTCTGTATTCTCACGAGTCCTGGCTCATCGCCCGTGATGCCTCGACAGGTAAACTGATTGACTCTTTTGGTGACCACGGGAAAGTATCCCTGAAAGCAGGACTTGGTTTGGCCGCCCAGGATAAGTTTGTCATATCAAATACCCCGGGAGCCGTATTTGAAGAACTCATTATCATGCCGCTCCGTGTATCCGAAGGACCCGATGCAGCACCGGGCTATATCCAGGCGTTTAACATTCGCACCGGCGAAGTCGCCTGGGTATTTCATACCATCCCCCATCCGGGTGAAGAAGGGTATGACACCTGGCCACCGGAGGTCTACCAGAATAACGTAGGCGTTGGTGCTGCCAATAACTGGGCTGGCATGGCGGTGGACGAAAAACGCGGCCTGCTTTTTGTCCCCACCGGATCAGCTGCTTTTGACTTTTACGGGGGCAACCGGCCAGGGGCCAACCTGTTTGCCAATACACTGCTCGCACTTGATGCACGCACAGGGGAGAAAAAATGGCACTATCAATTGGTTCATCATGATATCCTTGACCGGGATCCACCGGCTGCACCCAATTTGCTCACGGTTATGCGGGAGGGTCAACCCGTGGATGCGGTCGCCCAGGTCACCAAACAAGGCTATGTTTTTTTATTTGACCGGGAGAATGGACAACCACTTTTTGATATTGAAGAAGTAGAAGTACCTCTTTCGGATATTCCGGGAGAAGAGGCCTGGCCCACGCAGCCACGTCCGGTGCTTCCTGCCCCTTTTGCACGTCAGGCACTCACAGAAAAGGATATTTCTGAATTTGCC
The DNA here is from genome assembly GCA_964351425.1 of uncultured Roseivirgaceae bacterium. Lineage (GTDB taxonomy): Bacteria > Bacteroidota > Bacteroidia > Cytophagales > Cyclobacteriaceae > JAUILA01. The sequence continues at coordinate 1,922 of CAYGOW010000153.1, read as the reverse complement.
CCCAATCGGGACGAACTCATTGACCTGCTCAGGAATTCCCGCAACGAGGGACCCTTCACTCCGCTAAGCCAGCAGGGCAGCATCGTATTCCCGGGACTGGACGGAGGAGCGGAATGGGGAGGAGCTGCCACGGATCCGGATGGAATAATTTATATCAATAGCAATGAGATGGCCTGGCGTATTCAGTTGATTAAAAATACCTGGGAGGATACGGATGCCATTTCGCTTGGCAAACAAGTATATGTCACCCAATGCTCGGCTTGTCATGGCATCAGTCGAAAAGGCAATATAGCCAGTGGATTTCCTTCACTGGAGAATATCAAAAAGCAACTGACCACCGAGGAGGTAACCACGATCATTCGCGGTGGAAAGGCCATGATGCCTGCCTTCCCTCAGCTAAACGATGACGATTTTACCGCGCTTCTCGGCTATCTCTATGACGAAGAAACATACAAAGAGCCCGGACTGGATTTCGATGAAGAGGTGCAGGCCGCCTACCGGATATCGGGGTATTCAAGGTTTTTGGACTCTGCCGGATATCCGGCGATTTCTCCACCCTGGGGCACACTGAATGCAATTGACTTGAACACCGGCGAATATAAATGGAAGATTCCTTACGGTGAACATACCGATCTCGTTGCTCAGGGAATCACCGGAACCGGTGCAGAAAATTATGGCGGCCCAATAATTACCAGGGGAGGCCTTCTTTTTATCGCTGGCACAAAAGATGGTAAATTTCGGGCGTACAATAAGGAGAATGGCGAGTTACTCTGGGAAACTGATTTACCGGCCGCTGGATTTGCCACACCAAGTACCTATATGGTCAACGAAAAGCAATATATTGTTATCGCCTGTGGCGGCACGAAACTGGGTGCCCGTAAGGGAGACAGTTATGTGGCCTTTGCATTACCTTAACTCATCTGCTATGAAGCGTATATTTTTGTCTTCCCTCCTGATCGTTTGCTATTCGGCCCTTTGGTCACAGGATCTCAAGTTTATCAATGTCTCCACTACCCACTTACCTGCCAGTGTATTAGGCAATCACAATAGCATGGACATCCGTATCGGAGACATTGACCAGGACGGCGATCCGGACATGGTCCTGGCCATTGAATTTTTTAAAAATGTCATTCTGATCAATGACGGAACAGGAAAATTTACGGACGGGTCAGACCGATTGCCGGATAAAGTGGCAACGGAAAACCCTCCCCCCTGGCGTTATTATCCCTACCATGATTCTGAAGATGTCGCCCTGGCTGATTTTGATAATGACGGTGATCTGGATATAGTCATTGTGACGGAGGACGATGAAATCAATGAATATTACCTGAATGACGGAAAAGGGTATTTTACAGATGTCTCGGCTTCCTTCCCAGTTACCGGAGTGTCTAATGCGGTCATAGCCGGTGATTTTGACGGGGATGGCTGGGTAGATCTGATCATCGGGAATAATGGTCAGAATAACTACCTGAGAAACAAGGAAGGCACACTCATTGATGAAACATCCGGGCGGCTTCCACAACTGGAAGACATCACCCAGGACGTAGAAGCCTATGACATCGACCGGGATGGTGACCTGGATCTGGTCATAGGTAACGAAAAGGAAAACCTGTTATTGGAGAATGATGGCAAAGGAGTATTCCGGGATATAACGAAAAAACTGCTTGACCCCGCCTACCTGGAAAACGGAGAAACCCGTGAAGCAGATTTTGCTGACATAAATGGGGATGGCCATATCGATCTTTATTTTGCCAATGCCAACCTGTTTCAGGGCATGCCTCCCGTACAGCGCATGCTGATCTGGGATCCCACGACGAATCGCTTCAAGGACGAAACCGCCCTGAGGCTGGGTTTCACTAAGGATCACAGTGTCATAGATGCTGATTTTGCAGATGTTGATCTCGATGGTGACCTGGATCTCG
>CAYGOW010000152.1:0-8273 GCA_964351425.1 uncultured Roseivirgaceae bacterium | reverse complement strand
TTGTATATCGTACCCATCCTTCTCACGGGAAAACTATTCTATGGGATTTACATGAACCTCAGCATCTGGTTTAAGTTGACCGATAAAACACAGTACGGTACATACTTCAGTCTCCTGGGAGTGGTGGTTACGGTTGTGGGTAATGTGTTGTTAATCCCGCTCATTGGATTCGTGGGAAGCGCCTGGACTTCTGTTGCATGTTACTTCACCATGGCGCTGGTTTGCTATTACTACGGTCAAAAATACTATCCCATCCCCTATAAGTTCGGGAAACTGGTGGGCTACCTGGTTGCCAGCGGTGTACTGGTCTTTCTTTCCCTGCAATTTCACCACCCGGATTTCGTATTGGACTCAGTCTTGCGGATCGTTGCGTCAGGCGTCATTATGGGCCTGGTCATCCTTCTGGAACGGCGACATTTGCAAAAATCACGTCTCATAAAGTGACTTTTTGCATCTATTCCGGGATAAATAGGAAATAATCCCGTTTCTTAAAACTTGATTTTTGGAATTTGCGTTACCTTTGATGAATTGTAGTATTGGTACAAGGGCAACTCCCCGGAAATCCACTCTTTGTATGACCCAACGTCTTACATGTATTTTATTTACACTCCTGCTGACTTTCAGCTCAGTGGCTCTCCATGCCCAAAAGAAAAAGAACCCGAAGGATACCGCACAATTACGGCGAGAATCTGAATTCTATTTTACGGAAGGTGAGAAATTCTACATTCTCGAAGATTATGCCAAGGCATTGGTGCTGTTTAAAAAAGCAGCTGAGGTCGACCGACTAAACGCAGCGGCACATTTTAAGATATCACAGGTTTACGAAGAAATGGGCGATTTGATCAATTCCCTGGAGAATAGCATCATCGCAACCGACTTACAACCTGAAAACAAGTACTACCAGGCCCAGAAGGCAAGTATGTTTGCCCGACTTAATGAGTTTGAAAAAGCGGCTGAAATATACCGGTATATGGTCGATAATCTCGAGGGGACAGATGAGTACCTGTTCGAGCTTGCCGCCATCTATCTTTACCAGCAGGAATATGACAAGGCAATCGCTACCTACAACGAGATAGAAGCAGCCTACGGCATCAGTGAGGAGCTGGCTGTGCAGAAACAAACGGTATACCTTGAACAGAACAAGCTGGATGAAGCCATCCTCGAAGGCCAGCGACTTATCGAAGAATACCCGGGGGACGAGCGATTCATTTTACGCCAAATGGAGTTGCTGACTGACAATGAACGTCCGGAGGAAGCCCGTCAGCTGGCCAAAGAATTTCTTGAAGAATACGACAACAGCGGTACGGTACGTCTGGCCCTTTCCCGTATGCAAATGGAAAACGAGGCCGACAATACCGGGGCGGGCATGGAGAATATGGAACGCGCGTTCCGGGATCCGGATGTGGATGTCTCCACGAAAGTAGCCATGCTGGCTGAATTCAGACAAAATGTTACCAATGAGCAATTGAGCGAAAATGGTATCCGCCTTGCACGGGTATTGACCGAAGTACACCCGACCTCGGGAGCTGCCTGGGCAGTTCAGGGAGATATTTACCAGGCGACAGGCAATAAGCCCAAGGCGAAAGATGCCTATCTGAAAGCACTTGAATATGAACCGGGCAGCCTGCAACTCTGGCAGAATAGTCTGCAGTTATTAACCGAATTGAACAAGACCGATAGCGTCTTGCTGGTTGCTGAGGAGGCCCTCGAGGTATATCCAAATCAATCCGTGATCTACTATTACAACGGCGCCGCCCTGTTACGCAAGCGTCAGTATGAGGAAGCGACGTATGTACTCGAACAAGGAAAACGCTTATCCGGTGCCAACCTTCAACTGGTTGCCATCTTTAACAGCTTATTGGGAGAAGCCTACAATGGCGCCGGTAATTATGAACAGTCGGACCGCGCCTATGATGCTGCCCTGGAGAATGACCCGGAGAATTTCTCTGTAATGAATAATTACAGTTATTTCCTCGCCTTGCGGGGGGACCAGCTGGAGAAAGCAAAAAGCCTCGCTGAGGAAGCCGTAAAGAAAAATCCGGATAATGTCCAATACCTCGATACCTACGCCTGGGTCCTGTTTATGATGGAAAAATATAAGGATGCAGCCCGAATCATTGAAAAAGCCCTGAAATCCGATAATGTTTCTTCCATACACTATGAACATTATGGGGATATTTTGTTTAAATTGGGCGAAGTGGATCAGGCTGTGAATCAATGGAAAAAGGCATTGGAGCTCTCACCTGATTCTAAAGAAATTGAACGCAAAATAGCCGAAAAAACTCTCTATGAATAAGCGTCTGCTTCTCCTTCTATTTTTTCCCTTCCTGCTGTTTTCATGCAGCCAAAAAACGACTGGTATTACCTGGAACTTCTCCGATAAAAATAAGCTCGATATACAAGAGGCAAGTTTTGAATACTTTTCGGGCAAGGCCAAGATTAATTACAAGGACGATGACCTGGATATTAAAGCACGGGCCAATCTGCGGATGCGGAAAGATAGTGTCATCTGGATTTCATTCTCCAGTGTGGGCATCCAGGGGGCCCGGTGTCTGATTAACCAGGATTCTATTACCATTATGAATCTGGTCAAAAAAGAATATTATGTCTTTGATTATGACTCGCTGAGCAAACAATTCAATTTTGAGGTCAATTACAAAACTATCCAGGCTGCCGCACTGGGAAATTTGATTGTTGACCGCAACCGCCGGGATGAAGTGGACAAGGAAGAAAGTGTCTATATCCTGAAGCAGAAATCAGGCGGTGTGGAAGTAAGTAATTTTGTCAACCCGAAAACTATGAAAATAGAGCGGGTGGAAATGTTGGAAAATCCGTCGAAAAATACGGCGGTGATACGCTACTATGATTTTCAAATGGTAGAAGATGCTGCGTTTCCGTTTTCAGCTATTTTATCAATTTTCTACACGGAAGGATCAAAAAAGCTGAATACGGTTATTGAAATGGAATATAATAAGGCAGAAATTGAAGACAAGGAATTAAAATTCCCATTCAATATCCCAAAAAAATATGTACGTAAATAAGAGACTCCGAGGAGCATTTTTACTCTTATTCATGCTGGCCGGGATCAGCTCCTTTGGTCAAAAATCCAGGGAACAACTGGAAAAAGAGAAACAGGCCAATCTGAAAAAGATTGAACAGGCCGAGAAAATTCTGACCGAAACCGCCGGGAAAAAACAGAATACTATTGGTCAGCTGAACGCACTGAACCAACGCATTAAGGCCCAGGAAGACCTCATCCAGGGCATCCGAAATGAGATCAATCTACTGAATTCAGAGATCGAAGAGAATAATGCGATTATCGAATCCCTCGAAGAGGATATTGCCAATTTGAAGAAGGAATATGCGGCCATGATCTATGCCACCTACAAGGCAAATCAGGGCTTTAACAAACTGACATTTCTATTTTCTTCAGGTTCCTTCAACCAATTCCTGATGCGCCTGCAATATATGGAGCAGTACGGAGAGGTCCGCAAGAAACAAACTGAACAAATCCAGCGGGTCCAGGAAACCCTGTCCGACCAGGTGGTGGTCATTGAAAGCAAAATGTCAGAAAAAAATCTGCTGCTGGGTGATCAACTGGCGGAAAACAGACGGCTGGAGGATTTAAAAGGCAATCAGAGTCAACTTGTCCAATCCCTTCAAAAACGTGAAAAACAGATCAAAAAAGACCTGGAAGACAGTCGTAAGGCTGTGGCACGTCTTGACAAAATGATCAATGATATTATACGGGAAGAAATCGAACGTGCCCGTCGCGCCGAGTCATCCAGTGTGGAAGCCACCGCCAGACTGTCCAGTGATTTCGCCTCGAATAAAACGAAATTGCCCTGGCCGGTAACAGGCTTTGTGGTTCAAAAATTCGGGAAGCAACAACATCCCGTATTCAAAAATGTGGTGATTGACAGCCATTCCATTACCATACAAACAAAGCAGTCAGAAAAAGTAAAGACTGTGTTTAATGGCGAAATCAGCCGGGTCGCCTTTGTACCTTTAGTCGGAAATACGGTCATCATCAACCATGGCGATTACTTCAGTGTATACGCCGGACTCAAAGAAGTCTATGTAAAATCCGGACAAAAAGTATCTACCAATCAGGAAATTGGCAGTATTTTAACCAATAAGGACGGAGTATCCGAACTTAAATTTGAGATTCGCAAGAGTGCCAATGCGCTCGATCCACAGCAATGGCTGAGAAATAATTAATTTTCAGAAAGTAATTTTGAACGTGAAATTGCTTTTTTTCGTTGCCATTTAAATAACTATCTTTACATTTCCTTCAAAAGAAAAAAGACCATGAATACATTATATGCTTTTTTAGGCGGACTCGGTGGACAAGAAGTGCTACTCATACTGCTGGTCATCTTAATATTCTTTGGTGCAAAGAAAATCCCTGAATTGGCACGTGGATTAGGAAAAGGTATCCGCGAATTCAAGGACGCCACCAAAGAAATTAAAAACGACATCGAAGACTCTGCCAGAATAGAAGAAGAGAAACGATAATTAGGATTGAAATCATATTCCTCCCTGAATGGCATTCAAGCTGATCTGAATGACGGACACATCACCTGTGTCGAGCTGGTAAGGTATTATCTGAAAAACATCGAAGAAAAAAAGCACCTCAACGCCTTTGTTGAGGTGTATGCTGATGAAGCACAGCAGCGAGCCGCTGCAATAGACGAAAAAATTGCGGCAGGAAATGCCGGTCGTCTGGCCGGAATGGTCGTTGCCATTAAGGATGTACTTTCACACAAAGACCACGGATTACAGGGAGCCAGCCAAATACTTGATTCTTTTCAGGCCCAATACAACGCGAGTGCCATTGAGCGATTGCTGAATGAAGATGCGATAATAATTGGCCGGAATAACTGTGATGAATTTGCGATGGGATCGTCCAATGAGAATTCCTCATTCGGACCGGTGCTGAATGATGCTGATAATTCAAGGGTCCCCGGCGGATCTTCGGGAGGTTCAGCCGTTGCCGTACAGGCAGACATGTGCCTGGTGTCCCTCGGATCCGATACAGGAGGTTCCGTCAGACAACCGGCTGCGTTTTGTGGTGTCCTGGGACTCAAACCGACATATTCCAGAATATCGCGCCATGGATTAATTGCCTATGGTTCGTCTTTTGATTGTATCGGCATATTCTCCAGGAATGTCATGGACATGGCTCTTGTGCTCGAGATAATCGCTGGTCCGGACGAATATGACAGCACAGTATCGAGAAAACCTGTCCCAGCCTACTCAAACGCCATTGCTAAGCGCGGTCCCTACAAAATCGCCTGTATTTCCGAGACAATTCATGCAGACGGGCTCCAGGAAGAAATCAAAGAAGCGACGTTAAATACGATTGAAATCCTGAGAAAGGAAGGCCACCAGGTCGAAGAAGTGGATTTTCCCCTCCTCGAATACATTTTGCCCACGTATTACATTCTCACTACCGCCGAGGCAAGTTCAAACCTTTCCCGCTATGACGGCGTGAAGTATGGCTTTCGAAGCAAACAGGCTACGACACTGGAAGAAATGTATAAAAAAACACGGGCGGAGGGATTTGGCGAGGAAGTAAAGCGCAGAATTATGACAGGCACTTTCGTTCTCAGTGCCAGTTATTATGATGCCTATTATACCAAGGCACAGAAAGCCAGGAGAATGATCAGGGATATGACAAAAAAGATCCTGGAAACATATGATTTTCTAGTTTTACCCGTTACTCCTACTACCGCCTTCAAGCTGGGAGAGCACAGTGCCGACCCTTTGGAAATGTATTTGGCTGATCTTTTTACGGTTCAGGCGAGTGTTTCCGGGTTACCTGCGGTCTCTATACCGAATGGATTAGATAGGGAAGGTTTACCCATTGGTTTTCAAGTAATCGCCGATGATTTTGACGAAGAAGGATTATTGGCACTAAGTAAAGAAATTATGGACCTTGTATGAGGATTATTTTTACCATAGCACTATGTATTGTTTTCTTCAATGGCTTTAGCCAGGAAGAAACAGAGGAGACTATTTTTTATCCGGCCTCTGACCTGGAATACATTCCAGCGGAAGCAGATTATGAGTTGATCGAAGACCGGCTGAGTTGTATTGAGAATGAAATACCTCTCAACTACCATGAACGCGTTCATGCTTTCGTTAACTACTTTGCGGTAAAGGACAGGGAGTATACCAGCCTGATGATCCAGCGTAAGAACCTGTATTTTCCGCTTTTTGAGAAATATCTGAAAAAGTATGGCCTTCCCGATGAGCTCAAATATCTCTCCATCGTGGAGTCCGGACTCAATCCTAAAGCGGTTTCATCGGCCAGGGCAGTAGGCCTGTGGCAGTTTATGTCGTATACGGGAAAACACTTCGGACTTAATAATGACTGGTTCATTGATGATCGAATGGACCCGGAAAAATCTACCGAAGCCGCCTGTAAGTACCTCGCTCAGTTATACAAAATGTTTGGTGACTGGGAGTTTGCTATTTCCGCCTACAATACCGGTCCCGGCAATGTTCGGAAAGCAATCAGGAAGTCAGGCTACAAAAAAACATTCTGGGAAGTATATCCCTACCTGTATCGCGAAACACGATCCTATTTGCCTCAGTTTGTGGCCATCATGTATGTGTTAAATTATGCCGACGAACATAATTTCATAGTCGAAGACATGGAGTATGCCATGGATTACGATACTTTACTGATTAAGGATCATCTGCACCTGGAGACATTCGCCAGTCAGTTAAACGTTTGCCTGGATGATATCAAGACATTAAACCCCAGTCTCCGCTACGACATGGTGCCGGAAACCCCGAAAGGGTATGTATTGAAAGTTCCTGCGGACGTTAAGCCTTTATTGGACGCCAATCGCCTGGCCATTCTGGATACCGCCGCAAAAGTCGGAAAACAGGAGCTGGAAAAAATGGCTAAAAATGCCCCTGGAAGCACCTATGGGCGCGACCGTGTCGTATATCGTGTAAGAAGCGGAGATGTACTGGGTCGTATTGCCGAACGCTATCATGTAGGGGTTAGCGATCTGAGACGATGGAATAATATCAGTGGATCCATGATTCGTGTTGGTCAGCCACTGGTAATCTATGTTAATGCCAAAGGAGCTCCCGCGCCTTCAAGTGAGCCGGTAATAAAAACGGCCTCCAATGGTATGAAGATGTATGTCGTCCAACCGGGTGACACACTTTGGGATATTTCCCGCAAACTTTCCGGTGTAAGTATCGAAGAAATCAAGAAGCTCAATTCCCTGACATCCAACAACATCAAACCCGGGCAGGAGCTAATCATTGGAAAATGAGCAAACAATCCATAATTTTATCGGGTTGAATTTTTAAAAGCAGACGTGACCAATTTTTCCTTTGGAGTTATGTCTGACAAAGAACACCCGATACATGAAGATCAATTCCCTATATACAGTAATTCTTAGTAGTCTTCTCCTCTTTGCCTGTTCAGGCAATGGCAAGAAAAGCGATGGTCTGCTACCGCCGGCAAGTGGAAGTCCGGGCGAAATGATTGTCGTTATGGACTCTTCCCAATGGAGCAATGTGCTGGGGCGTGAAGTAAGGGAAACCTTTGCCGCGGAAGTACAGGGCTTGCCTAGAGAAGAACGGATGTTCAAGATTAACCAGGTCGATCCGCCAAATCTTAATTCATTGCTGAAACAAGTACGAAACCTGCTTTTTGTTGTTACGCTGGACAACAACTCGGCAGCTTCAAGACGTGTCCGCAACTATTTCACCGAGGAATCCCTGGAGCGCATCCGACAGAATGATGACTTGTTTGTATTTACCGCCGAAAATGAATTTGCCAAAGGCCAGCAGGTCATGTACCTCTTTGGGAATACAGAAGGGCAACTGATCGAACATATCCGTCAGAACAGAGCAGCATTGCAGAATTTCTTCAATAATGCTGAATTCAGCAGGCTCAAAGAAAAAGTATTCAGCGGTAAAAAAATGAAAGGGTTGACGGATATTCTCCAAAAAGAACACGAGTGTACCATGACCCTGCCGTTTGGCTATGACCTTGTCCTCAATGAGCCAGGATTTATTTGGTTCAGGCAAATGAATGACGATAATGATAAAAATATCTTTATCACATATCGCCCCTATCGAAGTGAGTCAATGTTTGAGAAAGACAACCTGATCGCATTGAGGGATTCACTTGCCAAAAAGCAACTGTTTGGTGATCCCTCCCGGCCATCTACCTACGTGATGACGGAAACCACCGTGCCGTTTATTCCTGTAACTACCCGCCAGGAAACATTCAACGG